>NZ_CALIII010000285.1 GCF_938018145.1 uncultured Campylobacter sp. | reverse complement strand
TGACGTGATCCCCATTGGCGCGGGAGCGAGCAAAAGCGCGCTAGAAAAGATCCGCGAGTGCCTGGATGCCGGCGATGTGGTGGCGTTGTTTCCGGAAGGCCACATCAGCTATAACGGACAGATAGACGAGTTTGCGCACGGTTACGAGATAGCCGCAAGCGATACGAACTCCGTCATCGTGCCGTTTTATCTGCGCGGTCTTTGGGGCTCTAGCTTCTCGCGCGCTCAAAAATACTATCAAAGAATCAGCCGTAAAGTAGACGGCAAACGCGCTATCAGGGTGAGCTTCGGCGCGCCTTTGGCGCCTGAGACCAAAGCCCCGCAGGTGCGCGAAAAGGTCGTCGAGCTGTCGTTTTTTAGCTGGGCCGAGTATCTAAAAACTCTAGAGCCTATGCAGTTTAGCTGGCTAAAACACGCTAAAGCGGATATGTTTAAGCGCTCGATGGTAGATAGCACGGGCGCTGATCTAAACAATCTCAAGGTTATCGCGACGGTGCTAGTGTTTTTGTCCAAATTTAAATTCGCGTTTTTAAAAGAGCGAAACGTCGG
Organism: uncultured Campylobacter sp.; assembly: GCF_938018145.1. GTDB lineage: Bacteria > Campylobacterota > Campylobacteria > Campylobacterales > Campylobacteraceae > Campylobacter_A. The sequence continues at coordinate 10,368 of NZ_CALIII010000285.1, read as the reverse complement.
CGTGATACTGCCGTCCTCGGTGATGGGTAGCATTATAAATTTGATGCTATTTATCAGAGGCAAGATAAGCGTAAATCTAAACTACACGCTTAGCGAGCAAAATTTGATCGGCTGCGCGGACAAGGCTGGGTTAAGAAGCATAATCACGTCGCGCCAGTTTATCGCCAAGCTAAAGGCTCGCGGCTTTGAGCTGGAAGAATCTCTAAAAGGCAGACTCATCTATCTCGAAGACGTCGCGCAGGGCATAAGCAAGGCTGATAAAATTTGCGCGATGCTAAAGGCGATTTTGATGCCGCGCTGGCTGCTTGAGCTTATTTATTTTCGCGACGTTCGCATCGACGACGATGCGACGATACTCTTTAGCAGCGGCAGCGAAGGCACGCCAAAAGGCATCGTGCTAACGCATAAAAACATAATGGCTAACATCAAGCAAATTTCAGAGATCGTAAATACGGACGGCAACGACGTGATCTTGGCGTCGCTACCGATATTTCACTCGTTCGGGCTTACTGCGGCGACCTTTTTCCCGCTTAGCGAAGGTATCGCCTCGGCTCACGTGCCTGATCCTACGGACGCCTTTGCCGTGGGTAAGATGGTTGCTAAATACCACGCGACGATAATGTTTGGCACGTCGACGTTTTTTAGGCTCTATACCAAAAACAAAAAGCTAAATCCGCTGATGTTTTCTACGATCCGCTACGCCATCGCCGGCGCCGAGAAGCTAAACGCGGCCGTTAAGCGCGAGTTTAAGATGAAATTTGGCGTCGAAATTTACGAGGGCTACGGCACGACCGAGACCTCGCCCGTCGTTAGCGTAAATACCGCAAACGTGCTAGAGCCCGAGTTTTTTAAAGAGCTCGTTTTCTCAAAAGAGGGCAGCGTGGGTCTACCGACAGCCGGCACGATAATAAGAATCTGCGATCCAACGAGCCTAGCAAAGCTAGAAAACGGGCAAGCGGGCCTCATCCTAATCGGCGGCCATCAGGTAATGAAGGGCTACTATCTGGACGAGGAGCGCACGAAAGAGGCGATCGTCGAGCTAGACGGCGTGCGCTACTATAACAGCGGCGACATCGGCTTTTTGGACGAGGCGGGCTTCTTAACTATCACGGATAGGCTCTCTCGCTTTGCCAAAATCGGCGGCGAGATGATAAGCCTAGGCGCGCTCGAGGCTCAAATTTCAGCCGTGCTGGGTGATGAGGCGACCTTTGTCTGCACCAACGTCGCCGACGAGAAAAAGGGCGAGCAAGTCGTCATGCTCTTTAGCGGCGAGATAAGCGAGGAGGAGCTAGCCGCGCGCATCAGAGCTTCTGCGATACCATCTATCATGCAGCCTTCAAAGATTTACAAAGTAGAGGCCGTACCGGTGCTAGGAACGGGCAAAGTGGACTTTAAATCAAGCAAAAAGCTAGCGGCCCAGCTGGTCGCGGGCGAGGGAAATTTGGGCGCGGCGGAGGAAGCTTAAATTTACGCTATGAGAGGCAAATTTGGCGGCTAAGTCGTCAAATTTGCCTACCCTTCTAAGCTCTGGCAAAAGACCCCTGCAAAATTAAATTTTAAAACAGCGATATCCGCTTATAAACACCTAAGTTTAATCGCAATATAATCATAATGTAAATAAAACAACAAGGCAAATTTTGAACTTAAATTTAAAACAAAAACTCTTCGGTAGCAAACTTAAAAAGATAGTTTGGTTGGTAGTGCTTTTTACGGCGATACTTTGCGCAGCATTTATCCGTATAATTCCCGATTACTCCACTTCACGAGGCTTCGCCGTCGTTTCCCTCCCTGATTACAATAAATACAAGCAAGGATACTGCCTAAAAGAGGATAGGATTTTACCAAAAGAGGAGCTGTATAAAAAAGTAGCGGGGGCGTATTTAGATTATGATATAAAACTAGATTGGATGATTGACGATTACAAATTTAAAACCTACGGTAGTTTTTGGCATAGTAGATACGAGGTTGCATACTATGAATTAGAAAATATAAACTTATCGAATTGTTTTGAAGTATTGGAAAAATATTATCAAGAGGGAAAAACGACCGAGGAGATACTGATGAAAGAGTTAAAGGCTAAAAAAACCGATCCTAAAAAATATCTAAAAATATCTCCGGATGGCGTAAGTCTGGGGCTTGATAGGCCGATAATTAGGATCGGTGGTGGTGATAAAGACACTACAGGCACTTTGTTCCTTGATAAATTTGCTATATTTAACGGCAATTATATGCAATTTAACCATTCGGAGTATCTGTACGATACGAGAGAAAATTTTATTATCGTGAAGAAATACTATAAAGAGAGAAAAAATGCTGTAGTCGGTATTGGAAAAGGTTTTAAATTTGATAACTGCGGGAATTTAAATTATCCGCTGGAAGAATATTATTTGGGCGGTAGAGATATAGAGAGACGCTAAATTCTCTAAGATGAATTTTATTAAAAAATTTAAGAGACTTAAGACCGATGGATGCAGAGCAAAGGTATAAATTTCACAGAGCGGCGAGATATTTGCTAGCGGTGCCGATGGTTTTTTTACTCGCTTGGTGGGCGGCGGCTTTGATTTTGGCGGTTTTGCCTTTTGAGGGCGCGCTAAGGATTGCCGTTTTTGCGGCAATATTTGCGATTTTGGCTTGCGCGCTGCTTTGGTATTTGTTCAAAAGGTATAAAAATTTTAAGCCAAGCAAGCTGTTTGTAAAAAATCCAAATCTTAGTTTGCTACTTTTTACGGTAGAAAATTTATCGCTCGGCGCTTTTTACGGCGGGTTTTTGGCATGCCTCGCGGCGGGGTATTTTTGGGGCGAGCGTGCCGCCGGCTGGAGCGTGGCGTTTGCATTTGCGTTCGCGCCCGTTTGTCTGATCGTTTTCGTGATCTCGTATATGTTTAATGAAAAGAAAGGCTAGGCGTCAAATTTAAGCGCCCAAATTTATGAAATCAAAAAGGTCAAATTTGACGGCCAGCGTTTAAATCAAATTTGACTTTACAAAATTTGAGCCGATAAATTTGATCGTCAAATTTAACCAAAGCAGCCAAACTTACCGCTCGCGGCTCAAATTTGCTCGTAAAATTTAGCCAAAACGGCCGTATGTTACAAAGCGCGCTTAGTTTCGGCTCAAATTTTCCCTGATTTTGCTCTTTATCGCCTCTAGCTCCTCGCCCTCAAATCTCATCAGCGTCCGCTCCACGCCGTGCTTTATCATCCCCTCTTTGTCGCACGGCACGAAGTCCCAGTCTTTTTGAAATACCGCGTGCTTGCCCATAGTTTGGTTGCCGTTGCGCTGCGTGTAGCCGTTTGCGTTTAGATCGTTATCCCACGGCCCCCACTCAAACGCCCCGCTAGGCCCAAACAGCGCGATCACGGGCACGTCGTTGGCCGCGGCTAGGTGCATGATCGCCGTATCTACGCCGATAAACATCGCGGAGCGCTTCGAGAGCGCGGCGGTTTGCTTTAGGGTGAGTTTGCCGCCTAGATTTACGGGGCTAGAGGAGCACAGCGCCAGCACGTCGTCTAGCTTTTTTAGCTCGGCGTCGTTGTTGTCGGCTGTTAGCACGACCCGCACGCCAAGCCCCTCGCAAAAGTCGATTATCGCGGCCATAGTTTCGTCGTCCGCGCACTTAAACATCCAGCGGCTAGTTAGGTGCACGTGGATAAATTTAGGCGGTAAATTTAGATGACTGATGCAGTCCGGATCAAAATACACGCTAACTCTTTTGCCGCTAGGCTCGTGTCCTAGCGCGGCCAGGGCGTCTAGATTTCTATCAACGGTGTGGCGCAGGCCGCCTATTTTAGGGGCTTTGTGCGTGATTATTTTATTTACGGCTTTGTTTTTGCCCTCAAAGCCCACGATGGTTTTTATCTTGGCGTATTTGGCGACGATGATGCCGCGGTCGCCCGTCGTGGTCTGCACGGCGATGTCGTATTTTTGCTTTTTGATAGCGCGGATAAACTTTAGCTCGCGCCAAAGTCGTTTGAAAAAGCCGACCTCTTTTATATTTGCTCGGTCGTAGATATGGATGTTTTGGATGTTTGGGTTGCCCTCGATCATCGCCTCGGTGCCCTTGTTTAGCGCGAAATCTATCTGCGCGTCAGGGTAGATGCGGCGCAGGTTTTCGATGAGCGGAGTCGTGAGCAGCACGTCGCCGATGTTTCTAAATTTCATAACTAGGATTTTGATTTTTTTATCTTTCATTTTACGTACTTCCAAAATGTGTATTGCGCGTAAAGCCTTGCTATCACGTAGCCGCGCCAGCCCTCGCGCCAGCCGCCTTTTAGGAAAAATAGCTTAAAAAACGTCCACGCGGGATTTAAAACGGCCTTAAATTTGCTTGATTTTACACCCTTTGCGCCAAGGCTCGAGTAGCGATTTTGCTTAGCGATAAACTGCTCGATATTGTCGTAGGCGTAGTGTTTGAAGTGGTTTTTTAGCCTGCCGATTTCATTTTTTGGGCTGGTTGAATTTGCTTCTTTTGCGGCGTCGGCCGAGATTTGTCCGCCGGTTTTTGCCGCGCTTTTTAAAACGACCTTTTCGTGTATCTCGCGCCCGTCAAATTCCGCCTGCGTCTTGTCAAAAAGCCTAACCGTGCAGTCTGGATAAAGTCCCATCGTGCGCACTTCTTTGCCGAAAAATATATTTGCGCGAGCCACCTCGTATGCGCAAAACTCGGGACGCTGTAAAATTTGCAAAATTTCCTCCCGCAAAGGCTCTAAAATCACCTCGTCGCTATCTAGCACGAAAACCCAGCGATTACGCGCTAGATCCACGCCCAGCTGCTTCTGCGCGCTAAATCCCAGCCATTTTTGCTTGTGAAATTTGACGTTTTTAAACCCAGCGCAAATTTGCTCCGTAGCGTCGGTAGAGCCGCTATCGACCACGACGACTTCATCTGCAAATTCGCAGCTTTTTAGCACCTCGGCGAGGTATTTTTCGCTGTTAAGAGTGAGGATTACGACGCTTAGCATTTATAAATTTCCTCGTTAAAATGCTTAAATCGTTTATGAAACCAAAAATACTCGCCAGGCTTCTCGCGTACGGCGGCCTCGGTAGCGTCTGATTGAGCTTGCGTGGCCTTTTGCACGGCGTCGTCTTTATCAAAATCCCTAATGTCAATCGGCGGAAAAAAGCAAATTTCGCTGAGGTTTGCCCCTTTTTCGCGGATAAATGCGGGTACGATGAGCGCGTCCGTTTTTTGCGCGAAAATGCTAACCGCGGGCGTATGCAGGACTTTTCGTCCGAAAAATTTAACCTCTACGCCTTCCTCTTTGGCGGTGTTTTGATCGACTAGGATGCCGACTAATCGGCGCGCCTTAACCGCTTTTAAAATTTGCTTGGCGCCGCCCATTTTATCGATTAGCTCGATATCAAAGCGGGTGCGGTTGGCTGCCAAAATGCGCTGCATGACCGCGCTATCAAGCGCGCGTCCGACGATGCTAACGCCGCCGAATTTTGCCGCCATCGCCAGCGAAAAGAGCTCCCACTGCCCGTAGTGCGCGGTTTGTACGATGATCGGGCGGCCCGAGGCGAGCACGTTTTGAAAGATTTCTAGGTTTTTAAATTCGACTTTTTCTAGGATTTTTTCCTTGCTCGCGTTTTGATTTTTTATAAAATTTACCGCAAATTTGGCATAGTTTCGGTACGTGTCTTTGATGATCCGCTCTTTTTGCTCGGCCGTTAGCTCGCCCGCGTAGGCGAAATTTAGATTTGCTCTGATGATTTTGGTGTGTTTGGCGTCAAATTTATAAAACAAAAACGCGATGAAATTTAAAAATGGATCTAGCAAAAACGCGGGCGTAACGGTAAAGATAAATTTAAAAAATCTATAAAGCCAAAGGTAAAATAAATCACGCATCAAGTAGCCTTTTTGCCGCGTTTGCGATAGCCTGCGGCGCGATATCTCGCACGCAAAAGTCGCTTTTGTTTATCTTTTTCGCGTCTATTTTTTTGCCGGCATCCAGCGTTAAATTTACGGGCGTTGCGTAGGCGTTTCGCTCGGCCGGCCGGTTGCCAAAAAGCGTGATAGAGGGGCGATTTTGCGCCCAGGCGATATGCGTCACGCCGCTATCGTTGCCGATAACAAGGTCGCAGGACGAGATAAAGCTTACGAGCTCTTTTAGGTTTAAGCTTAGCGGTTTTGCGTTTGAGTTTTTGATCAAATTTAGAGCCTCTTTTTCCTCTTTTTCGCCGTTATAGCAGATAAAAATTTCATTTTTCGGCTCGTCAAGCAGCGCGATAACATCGCCAAATTTATCGTAAATTTTACTCGGCTCGCTAGCAAAAGGCGCTATCAAAATTTTCTTTTTTGAGCTTTTAAATTTACTTTGCGAGGCGCTAAAACAAGGCTGTTTGGCTAAAATTTCATCCTCGCTAAAACTAAAACCTAAGGCAAAAGCCGTAAGTTTTAAATTTCGCAAGATGATATTTTGGGCGTAGTCGCAATTAAATTTATACCTATAAAACAGCGCCGCAAGCGGTTCTTTGGCGCTAAATTTATCAAATCCGTAGCTATTTTTTCCAAGAAGCTTCGCGACCGCGGCGGATTTGAGAAGTCCTTGCAGGTCGATGACGTAGTCAAATTTGCCCTCTTGCTTAGCAGACGCGATCAGCTCCAAGCTTTTTTTGTATTCGCCGTTTTTTAGCGGTAGCGATACGACGCGCGAAATTTGCGGGCAAAGGAATAAAATCTCGCTAAATTTGGCGTCGGCAAACCACGTTATTTTAGCTTTTGGTAGGTGCTTTTCGATAAACTGCAAAATGACTACCGCGTGGACGATGTCGCCCAGGGCGGAGAGCTTGATAACGGCGATGTTTGGGGCTGGGTTTTTATTCATTTATCGCTTTTATAAAGATTTTTAGCTATCATTTTAGGCAAAAATAGCTAAAAAAGGTTTGAAATGGCTAAAAATTATATCTGCGTTTTTGACTGCGAAACGGTGCCCGATACCGCGCTTTTGCGTAAAATTTACGGGTATGAGGGAAGCGACGCGGAGGTGGCGAGGCAGGCGTTTGCCGCGCAAAAGGCAGCAAGCGGAAGCGAGTTTTTGCCCGTGATGTTTCACCGCGTTGTGGCGATTTCAGCTGTGATGGCGGACGAGTACGGTAAATTTTTGCGCGTAAGCACGATGAAGGGCGCAAACGAGCGCGAAATCCTAAATAAATTTATCGGCTTCGTAAATTCGCACAACCCGCGCCTAGTTAGCTTTAACGGACGGGGCTTTGACTTGCCGATGATTTTAACGCGCGCGATGAGGTATAACGTCTCGTTTCCGAGCTTTTACGAGGTCGAAAACAAGGAGCTTGGCAAAGGCAAATGGGACGGCAACTACCGCGACCGATACAGCGGCAAATTTCACTTTGATCTGCTTGACCACGTGAGCGAGTTTGGCTCCGTGCGTGGGCTAAAGCTGGACACGCTTTGCGCGAGCTTAAATTTGCCCGGCAAATACGACGTGCACGGCGATCAGGTGATGGAGCTGTTTTTTGACGGTAAGATCGACAAGATCAACGAATACTGCGAAAGCGACGTGCTAAACACCTACTGGCTTTTCCTAAAATACGAGCTTTTGCGCGGAAATTTGACGCTGGATGATTACGCCGACGACATCTCGGTGATGAGCGAGTGGCTCGCGGCAAACTGCGCTCAGATGGGCTATACGCCGGTGTTTTGCGAGGCGGTCGAGCGCGAGCTGGTGCGCCTTGAAACGCAAAACTACGAGGATGAGCCGGAGCTTGACGAAGACGGCGAGCAAGCCGGGACAGAGGAGTACTACACCGAAGAAAATATGCCCGAGATAAATTTGGACGAGCAGTGAGAACGGGCGCAAAAATACGCTAAAATAGCGTCAAATCACAAAGGAAAAACATGAAAATTTTAGTAACCGGAACGGCGGGATTTATCGGATTTCACTTGGCAAACGCCCTCGTAAAAAGGGGCGACGAGGTCGTCGGGTACGACGTGATAAACGACTACTACGACGTAAATTTAAAGCTCGCGCGCCTAAAAACGGCCGGTTTTGACGTGAGCGAGATAGACTATGGCAAGCTTACCACCTCAAAAACGCAGCCTAATTTAAAATTTATAAAAGCCGATCTAGCCGACGGCGAGACGATGAAAAAGCTTTTTGAGAGCGAGAAATTTGACTGCGTCGTAAATTTAGCCGCTCAGGCGGGCGTTCGCTACTCGCTAATAAACCCGCAAGCCTACATCGACAGCAACGTCACGGGATTTATGAACATCCTAGAGTGCTGCCGTCACAACCAAACCGCAAATTTAGTCTACGCAAGCTCTAGCTCGGTCTACGGCCTAAACGAAAATATGCCCTTTAGTACGCACGAGGGCGTAAATCACCCGATCAGCCTCTACGCCGCGACCAAAAAAAGCAACGAAATGATGGCGCACACGTACTCGCATCTCTTTGGCGTGCCGACTACGGGACTGCGATTTTTCACCGTTTACGGTCCGTGGGGACGCCCTGATATGGCGCTGTTTTTATTTGTCGATGCCGCGCTAAAAGGCAAGAAAATCGACGTCTTTAACTACGGCAAGATGAAGCGCGACTTTACCTACGTGGACGACATCGTAAAGGGCATCATAAAATGCATCGACAACCCGGCAAAACCAAATCCCGCGTGGGACGCGAAGCATCCCGATCCAGCCACCTCTAGCGCGCCGTTTAAGGTCTATAATATCGGCAATAATAGCCCCGTAGAGCTCATGGACTACATCAAGGCCGTCGAGCTAAAAATCGGCCGCGAGATAGCAAAAAACTTCCTCCCGCTTCAAGCCGGCGACGTACCTGCGACCTATGCGGACGTGGGCGATCTGGTAGCTGACTTTGACTACAAGCCAAACACTAGCGTAAATGACGGAGTGGCTAGGTTTATCGAGTGGTACTGCGAGTTTTACGGGGTTAAAATTTGAGATTTTTCGCTCTCTTGCTGGCCGCCTTTTTAAATTTTGCTTTGGCGGCGCAGAGCGAAAACATAAGCGGCGCGGGTGTAGATACCGCTAAAAAAGCTAAATTTGAGCTTTTAAAGCTTAGCGAATACAAAGGTCAAAACGTCGGCGGTTGGCTAGCTAGCGAGAAACTAGACGGCGTGCGCGCCTACTGGGACGGGCGAAATTTGCTCTCTAGAAACGGTAAAATTATAGCCGCGCCAGAGGGCTGGAGCGCGCATTTTCCGCCATTTGCGCTTGACGGCGAGCTTTACACCGCGCGGGGCGAATTTGAAAAAATCCAATCGATCGTGATGGATAAAACGCCGAGTGTTACGGTGTGGAGCGAGATCAAATTTTACGTTTTTGACGTGCCTGAGGCTAGCGGCGGACTTTTGGAGCGGCTTAGCGAGCTTGAAAAATTTATCTTGCAAAATCCGCAAGCCGGGCAAAATTTAAAGATAATCAAACAAGTAAAAGTAAAAGATAACGCCGAATTTGAGGCGTTTGCGGAGGCCGTCATCGCAAAGGGCGGCGAGGGTGCCGTCGTGCGCGAACCAAACGCGCCATACGAGCGAAAACGAAGCAAAAACGCGCTGAAATATAAAAAATTTAAAGACGCCGAGTGCGAGGTAACGGAGGTAAATGCTGGCACAGGTAAATACGCCGGACTCATGGGCTCAGTAACCTGCAAGGCGTTTAGCGCGGCAGGCTCAAACCCAGACGAGCAAATCCCGCACGGAGTTAAATTTAAAGTGGGCTCGGGCTTTAGCGACGAAGATCGCGCAAACCCGCCTAAAATCGGCTCTATAATAACCTACAAATATCAAAATTTAACCGCAAAAGGAGTGCCGAGGTTTCCGATATTTTTGCGGGTTAGAGAGGATTAAATTTAGCTGTTTTGGGGCAAATTTGTCCGCCTGTTTGCTTTGAAAAGGATGCCGTAAATTTACGCTAAGCACGTGATAGGGTGGCTAAATTTAACGCTTACTTTTTTCGTGTTTTGTAAAACATTGCTCGTCAAGCCGAGTTAATTCTTTTTCTACTATTTGAAACAGTTGTGTCAAAAACCGCTCGTTTTACGCAGCTGTGGCTCTCTTGGGCAAATTTAACAGACGCATTGCTGCAAAAGTTTTCTATAAGTTTAATCTACATATAATACCGAAGCTATCTAAAATCGCTCATCTTTTAGGAGAAAATTATGAAATATGTTTTGCTTGGTTTAATGGTCGCAAGTTTTGCTTTTGGTACAGCGATTGATTGCAATAAAAAAACGCATTGCAGTCATTTTAGTAGTTGCGCAGAAGCAAAAGAGTACCTAAAAAAATGCGGAAGATACGAGGACGGCGGCACTCAAAGAACCGACGGCGATAATGACGGCATACCTTGTGAAAGACAATTTTGCAATAAAGGAAAATAATTTTAGCAAAGTTGTATA
>NZ_CALIII010000284.1 GCF_938018145.1 uncultured Campylobacter sp. | reverse complement strand
AATTTGACGGGTTTAAACGCGCACGTTTGGCTAGATAAAATTTGCGAAAAAGTTGCCCGCAAAACAGCTCCGCTTTAGCCGCAAATTTTACCCAATCAACCAAATTTACTAAATTTTAAAATTTTCTATTTCGTTAAAATTTAGATAGCGGTAGATTTGTGCCTCTTTACCCGCAAGCTTTTGGGGCACTATGCTCATGTATTCAGAGACGCTAGGTAGCCTGCCCAGTACGGCGCAAACTGCCGCTAGCTCGGCGCTACCAAGATATACGCGCGCGCCCATACCCATGCGGTTATCAAAATTTCTCGTCGAGGTTGAAAACACCGTCGCGCCGTCGTTTACGCGGGCTTGGTTGCCCATACAAAGCGAGCAGCCAGGCACCTCCGTGCGAGCGCCTACCGCACGGAAAATATCGTAGTAGCCCTCCTTTTCGAGCAGGGCCTGATCCATCTTAGTCGGCGGCGCGATCCAGAGTCTAGTAGGCAGCGCGCCGAGCCCACGCAGAGCTTCCCCGAGCGCTCGGTAGTGGCCGATATTGGTCATGCAGCTACCCACAAACACCTCGTCGATCTTGTGCGGGCGCGAGCTATCGGCTAAAATTTCGCTCAGAGTCGCGACGTCGTCGGGGTCGTTCGGGCAGGCTAGGATGGGCTGCGTGATCTCGTCCAAATTTATCTCGATCACCTCGGCGTAGCGCGCGTTTTTGTCGGCTCGCAGCAACTCTGGCGCCGCTAACCACTCGCGCATTTTCGCCGCGCGGCGCTCCAGACTCGCCCTACTCTCATACCCGGCCTCTATCATCGCCTCGATGAGAGCGACGTTTGAGCGGACGTATTCGCAGACGCTCTCGATGCTCAAATTTACCGCGCAGGCCGCCGCAGAGCGCTCGGCCGAGGCGTCGCTTAGCTCAAAGGCCTGCTCGACTTTTAGATTTTCCAGCCCCTCGATCTCTAAAATTTTACCCGCAAATACGTTTTTCTTGCCCTTCTTTTCGACCGTGAGCAGCCCGCGCTTGATCGCGTAGTACGGGATCGCATTTACCAGATCGCGCAGCGTCACGCCCTTTTGCAGTCGCCCGCTAAATCGCACGAGCACGGACTCTGGCATATTTAGCGGCATAGCCCCAGACACCGCCGCAAACGCGACCAGCCCGCTACCAGCCGGAAAGCTCACGCCGATAGGAAACCGCGTATGGCTGTCGCCGCCAGTACCCACGGTATCAGGCAGCACCATGCGGTTTAGCCACGAGTGTATGACGCCGTCGCCCGGCCTTAGGCTCACTCCGCCGCGCGAGCTCATAAATTTAGGCAGCGTCCTTTGCGTTTCAAGGTCGCTAGGCTTTGGATAGGCCGCCGTGTGACAAAAGCTCTGCAACACGAAATCGGCTGAAAATCCAAGACTAGCAAGCTCCTTGATCTCGTCGCGCGTCATCGGCCCCGTGGTATCCTGCGAGCCTACGGTGAGAGTTGCTGGTTCGCAGTACTGCCCGGCTCTAACGCCCGGCACGCCGCAGGCTCTACCCACGATCTTTTGAGCTAGCGTGTAGCCCTCGCTCTCATTCGTTTGCGGCTGCGACGGCCTTACGAATATATCCTCCGCGCCCAAATTTAGCGCCGCTCTAGCCTTACCGCAAAGCGAGCGGCCGATGATGAGCGGTATGCGCCCGCCCGCTCTGATCTCGTCAAATATCGTATTTGGCGCAAGCGTAAAGCGAGCAACCGGCTCACCTTCGGGTTTTTCGTTTTCGTTTAAATTTTCAAATTTAGCTTCGCCGCAAATTTGAACCGCGTCAAATTTACCCTCGGCGCTCAAATTTACACGCCCGACGCGGAAAATCTCGCCCGCATACGGGTAGATATCCACCACATCGCCCGTCTCTAGCGCGCTTACGTCGGCTACTATGGGCAGTGCGCCGCTATCCTCGGCGGTGTTAAAAAATATCGGCGCGATCGCCGTTCCTATCACGATACCGCCCGTTTTTTTGTTCGGCACGCCCTCTATCTCGCGCCCGAGGTGCCACTGGATGGAGTTTATGCCGCTCTTTCGGCTACTGCCAGTACCCACGACGTCGCCCGCGTAGACGACCTCGAGCCCGCTTTTTTTAAGCTCGCCGATCGTCTCCAGACTGCCCGGCTGACGCTTAACTAGCATCGCGTTTGCGTGCAGCGGGATGTCTGAGCGCGTGTAGGCCTCGCTAGCCGGGCTTAGATCGTCGGTGTTGGTTTCGCCGGCGACTTTAAAGATCGCCGCTCTGATACGCCTAGGCAGGCTCTCGCGCGCCCTAAACCACTCAGCCTCCGCCCACGAGCGCAAGACTTCTAGCGCAAATTTATTGCTTTTAGCAAGCTCTGCCACGTCGTTAAAATAATCATGCACGAAAATCGTCTCTTTTAGCACGTTACAGGCGGCCTGCGCTACGGCCTCGTCGGCGTTTTTTAGGCTCTCAAGCAGCACGATGACGCTGTATCCGCCAAGCATCGGTCGCAGCAAATTTACGGCGGCGATTTTATCAAGGCCGCTTATCTCAAGCCCGTGATTTATAATCTCGTTTAAAAACTCCGCCTTTACCTTCGCCGCGTCGTCTACGCCCGGATTTACGCGATTTGCGAGTAAATTTACGAGCCGCTTTACTATCTTTTGATTTTCATCTAGCCTTGCGGCGATAATCGCTTCGCCTTCGCCGCCCAGCTCCATCGGCGGCACGCGTCTTGAAAGTAAACCTAAATACTCGCTCTCGTGCGCGCTTTCGAGCTTTAAAAGCTCGCAAACCTCCCTCGTCTGCTCCTCGTTTAGCGGTAGCGGCGGCACGCCTAGGGCCTCGCGCTCTTTTACGTGTTTTTCGTACTGCGTGAAAAAGTCCATCGTTTATCCTTATTAAAATTTACGTAATTTTAGCAAAACAAAGCGAAATTTGGCTAAATTTAAGCACTTGATTTTAAGGAATTACGATGCAAAAAGCGTATTTTGACTCGCCTATCGGCGTTTTGGAGATTTGCGGCGACGAGAGCGGAGTTTGCGAGCTAAATTTCGTGCGAGAATTCGTCCGCACGGACGTAACGGACGCAAATTTAAAGCTCTGTTTAAGCGAGCTTGAAAGCTATTTTAAAGGCGAGCTTAAAACCTTTAAAACGCGGCTAAATATCGGCGGCACGGCGTTTCAGAGGTGCGTTTACGAAAATCTGCAAAAGATCGCTTACGGGCAGCGCGTCACGTACGCACAGCTCGCAGCGATGACCGGGCGACCGAAGGCGTTTCGCGCGGCAGGCTCGGCAAACGCAAAAAACAAAATCCCAATCATCGTGCCTTGCCACAGAGTGATCGCCTCAAACGGCCTTGGCGGATACAGCGGCGGCGAAGGGCTAGCGACTAAAATTTGGCTTTTGGAGCATGAAGCAAAATTTAAAGACAAAGCTTAACGTCTTTAAAACTTGACGATGTAAATTCATCCAAACGAGCACAAATTTGATGGCTTAATTTTAGTTAAGCTCAAACCTGACTACACGAAGTACGGCACCGTTTTTAGTCGGCAAAACGCGAGGTAAATTTAACTCAAAACCGCGCCGCTTTGGCCGTTTGCGCCGTCTTGCCAGGTAGCAAAAATTTTAAAAATAGCAAAATTTATCGTCCAAAACCCCGCTCAAAAAACAACAGCCAAAAACATCTCTTAAGCCGGCACATACCGCTAAATTTTATTATTTTTGCCCTTGGCTTTCGTGAGATCCCTACGATTTAAAAACCATACTATTAACAGAAAAAAGGCGGCTATTTTTAAGCATGCGTAGATCGAATCCATGCGTCTCTGTGGCGTTTGCAGTTCATCTTCGTAGCTATATTTGACGTAAACCTTACCCGCATCGTCTTCTAGCTGCAAGATTTCGTTACCAAGCGGCATTACCTTGCTATATATAACCGCCCTCTTTTTTATGAGCGGTCTATACGACTTGTCATCTCTGCTATCTATGTAGTATGACACCGCCGAGCCGTCATCCAGCCTCAGTTTTAGCTTTCCGTCGCCTTTTAGACCGTAGTTTGCAGACTCCACCGTCCCTACGTTTTTCGTTAGTTCGTTTAGCGGTTTAAAATCGCTATAAAAAATCATATCCTTGATAGTAAATACGATCAAAGTAAGACACAAACCGACCATAGCCATCAAAAATGCCGAAAAAATACTTCTTAAGGCAGAGCCGTTACCGTAAAATCCCCTTTTTATAAAAACTACATACAAATACGAGTTTTTGATTTTTTCTTTAAATTTCTCCAAATTTAACTCCCGTTACTTGATACTATTTATCCGCAAAAACTAGCGTAAACACGCCGCTAGCGATCAGCGCGATACCGATCCACTCTCTGACGCTCGGGCGTTCGCCTAAAAATATAACCGCAAAAACAACGACCAAAACGACGCTAAGCTTATCTATCGGAGCTACCTGCGACGCGGAGCCCATCTGAAGCGCTTTAAAATATGCCAGCCACGACGCGCCCGTCGCAAGTCCGCTAAGCGTCAAAAATAGCCAGTTTCGCGCGCTTAGCTCGCCAAGCGGCTGCCACTTTTTAGCATAGGTTAGAAACAAAACCAGCGCCGCTGCGATAACGAGCGTCCTGATAAAAGTCGCGAAATTTGAGTCTATACCCTCAAGCCCGACCTTGGCGAAAATCGCCGTAAGTGCCGCAAAAACCGCCGAAGCTAGCGCCCACAAAGCCCACTCTTGCATGATTTATCCTTTGCGAAATTATAGTAAAATTTTGCTACAGCCCTCATAAAAATGCGGAATTTCTAAAGAAAAACGTGAAAAATTAAGCCCGCTTAAAAGGCTAAATTTAATACTCTCCGCTCGCCCTGCAGAACTTTTTGCGCTCCTTAAAAATTTCAAATTCCGATGCCGCGCCGAATTTGAGCGAATAATCAAAAATTCATTTCAAATTTGGTAAAATCAGGTGAATTTATTTTTAAGGAAAAACATGGACGAGGGAAAGAAAAAGACGCTGGATGCGGCGCTAAAATCGATCGACAAAGCTTTCGGCAAGGGCACGCTCGTGCGGCTGGGCGATAAGCAGGTCGAGCCGATAGACGCCATCTCTACGGGCTCTGTGGGGCTTGACATCGCGCTTGGCATCGGCGGCGTGCCGAAGGGGCGTATCATCGAGGTTTACGGGCCTGAGAGCTCGGGCAAGACGACGCTTACGCTTCACATCATCG
>NZ_CALIII010000283.1 GCF_938018145.1 uncultured Campylobacter sp. | reverse complement strand
GGTCGCTATTTTGTTGATATCGGGTACCGCAGCGATCAGTTTATCGACCGTAACGGTTCCTGAGGTATAGCTCGTATCAAGAGCTCCAGAGCCGCTGCCGGCTATAGTGCCGCCAGTTGCCAAAATGTAAATAGTAGGCTTTGCAAAAGCCAAAGTCGCTCCTAAAAGCATGAAAATCACCGCCTTTACTGCAAAACGCATGTTTGCTCCTTGTATTGAGATGTTACGAGGATTTTTAGCGTTTATTGCTTAAATTTATTATTAATTCTTAATTTTTATTTTCAGTTAAATAATCCTAATAAGCGTCATATATATCGCCGTCGAAGCCGCGATACTAAGTAAGGTATTTTTAAATTTCAGATGAATCAAAACCGCGCTAAAAACAGCTAGCGCTTCGTTTAGTCCGTACGGATAAACGTCAAATTTGACGTCTCTTAGTCCGTAGCACACCAAGATAACCATTATCATCAAACCCATGTGTCGCTCCACGGCCGTTAGCCACGGACGCGGCTTATAGTTTTTGATGACGTAAAACGGCGCGGCGCGCGTCAAAAAGGTCGCAAACGCGCTTAGCAAAACGGCGGCGAATATCGCCCACTCGCTAGAACTCACGCTTATCAAAGCTTATCCTTAAAAACTAAAATAAAAATAAAGCAAAGCGCCATCGAGCCTACCAGCATCGCTTTAGCAGGCATGAGCGCTACGCCGGCGACTCCGAAAAAGCATGCCGCACCCAGCACTTTATAGTTCTTATCGTTTTTAAACATCTCCATCACGATCACGATAAAAAGCGCGGTTAGGCTAAACTCAAGCCCGCTCGTATCGACCTTTATCAGCCCGCCGGCTAGGCATCCGACCGCCGTTCCCGCCGCCCAGTAGAGCCACGAGAGCAAATTTAAACGCGTAAAAACATAGCTACGCTCCGCCGCGTCCGTGATCTTGAGCGCCTTAAATATCGCAAAAGTTTCGTCCGTGAGAGTCGCGATATTAAAAAGGCGAAATTTGAGATCTTTGTACTCTTTTAAAAGTGCGAGTCCGTAAAAAGTATGGCGTAAATTTACGAGGTAGCTCACGATAAAAACCTCCAAAAGCCCCGTGCCCGCGCTAAAAAGCGAGAGCATCATAAACTGCGCTGCGCCACCGTATGCTAGCGTGCTAAGAGCGATGGCGATAAATGCGCTAACGCCCATGCTTTTAGCCAGTATCCCAAAGGCGACGCCGAGGGGAAAATAGCCCATAAATATCGGAACGCTAAGCTTAAAAACGTAACTAAAATGCAAAAATTTTCCTTAATAAAAGCGCGATGATAGCTAAAATTTTAAAAAATTCGGATAAAGGCTGGAGATTTGAGCAAATTTTGAAAGACTGGCTGACGATAAGCAGATTTTTAGCATAATCGCTAAATGATCAAATTTAAGCCGTCCGTGCTTGATGTTTGGCTTAGATTTAAATACTCGATTGACAAACCAAAAATCATAAAATAAACAATGACTGCAAGCAAGAACCGTTACAAAACGGCTAAAATTTAACTCAAATTCGGCCGTTTTGATTAATTAAATTTAAAAAGCCGCCCGCTCCGTCAAATTTGCAAAGCAAATCTCGGACTAGGCGGCGTCAAATTTAGCCTATTTTAGGCTATCTCTTTAGGCTATTTACGATCGAGAGCATATCGTCGCTCGTCGTGATCGCCTTTGAGTTGGCTTCGTACGCGCGCTGACCCGTGATGAGGTCGGTCATCTCCTCTACCAGCTGGACGTTACTCATCTCGACAAACCCCTGTCTGATCGTACCCAGACCGTCCTGGCCCGCCGTACCGACTACGACCTCGCCGCTAGAACCAGTCGGCAGATAAAGGTTATCGCCCATGGAGTGCAGGCCTGCCGGGTTGATAAAATTTGCTAGCTCGATGCGGCCTACCTGCGTCATCTCGGTGTTGCCAGGCTGCAGCACTGAGACGGTGCCGTCAGTGCCGACTGATACCTGCGTGGCATCGGCCGGTATAGTCATCTGCGGCTGAAGCACGTATCCGTCGGAGTTTACGATCGTGCCTTCGCTATCTAGCTTAAAGGCGCCGTTTCTAGTATACGCCGTCGTGCCGTCTGGAAGCTGCACCTGGAAAAAGCCGTTGCCAGCTATAACCATATCGAGGTTATTGCTCGTTTCTTTAAAATAACCTTGCGAAAATATCTTCGTTATCGCCGTCGGACGCGCGCCTAGACCCACCTCGATACCCGTTGGGCTTTTCGTCGTGGCGCTGGTTGCAGTGCCCGCATACTCCATGACCTGATACATCAGATCGGCAAACTCGGCGCGGTTTTTCTTGTAGCCGATGGTGTTTACGTTTGCGATGTTGTGCGACGTAACGTCGATCTGGGTTTGTTGGGCGATCATGCCGGTGGCGGCGGAATAAATAGACCTCATCATTTCATTTTCCTCTTTCTGCAGGCGCGTCGCGCTTTGGTTTTATACGTCGTTGTGTTTTATTTTAACTTCGGTCACATACGCCCAGTATGCTCCCTCGTCAAAATAAAACCCGCCTCGTCTAATCCGCAAATCGCTTCCGCTTAGCAACTAGCTTAGCTTTGGGCGCCTTATCTTTATTTGTTTAATTTGCAAAAAATATTCCAAATTTGCAGTCTTAAATTTTACGCTTTTACGTAAAACCGTCACCGACTGTTTTTATGTCGGACAAGCGTCCAAATTTTACAAATTTGACACGATTTCTCGCATTTCTTAACCGTTTAGCAAAAGGCGTTCCAAATTTGCAAATTTGGGAAAAACTGAAAATATTTTGGCAGAAGTATTTTGAATTTATATTAGCGGCAGGGTTTTAATGCATAGCGATTTATGTTTATTAAAATTTAAAAACCTTAGCGGAAATATCTTTGAACGGATTTGCGAGTTGTGCAAATTTTTACTAGCAAGACTAGACACGTAGCCTGTCGCCGCGAGTAAAAATTAAATCTCTCGCAAATACGTCAAAGAGATAACGCTAAATTTAGACTTTCGTGTTAGCGAGTTTGCTTATGGCTTCCTGATTTAGATCGTCCATATGCGACGTCATAACCTTTTGATACATCTCGACAAAGCGCTGCGTCTCGATCAGTCCGACCATCTCAGTCACGGCGTTTACGTTGGATATTTGAGTGTATTTCCACGCGACCGCGTCTATCTCGCCGCCCACATCCTCAAGCTCCTTTAAATTCGGCAAAACATAGAGATTATCGCCCTCTTTTGTTAGATTTCGTATCTCTTTTGGCTGCGCTATATAAAGTCTAGCTAGCGGCTCCTCGTTTGAGTAGAGATTGCCATTTTTATCAGCGGAAAAGCGCTCTCCCTGCGGGATTTGGATGCCTTGAAAATTATTCGTAAAATAATCGCTCGGCAGCACCTTATAGCCCTCTTTTGTTACCAAAAATCCGTCCTCGTCGAGATTAAACGAGCCGTTTTTAGTTAGGCGCACGTCGCCGGGCTTCACCTCGACTAGGAAAAACAGATCCTCGCGCTTCATCGCAAAGTCAAGGTCGTTGTTTGAAAATTTAAGCCCGCCCTGGCTAAAATCCACGTATTGCTCCGAAATTTGCGGCACTCTGTCGATAGTTCTGTTTAGAAATTTAGCCGCGTCTTTCGTATGATTTTCTATCGGCAACTCGTCGCGGTACTCTTTAAAAATCCTCTCAAAATCCCCCACTACGACGTCGTCGCGTTTAAAACCGATCGTGTTTATGTTCGCTAGATTGTTTGCGATGACGTCTAGGCGGTTAAACTGCGTCACCATGGCGCCGGTTGCTTGGTAGTAGCCGTTGTTCATTTACTTTTCCTTATTTTGGCGACTCGTCTTTTTTGCTACGCTTTGCTTGCAACTTTCAGACGAGCACATTTTTCTGATTAGATCAGCAACTTCCGTTCCAACTCAAATTTAATAAAATTTTCAGCAAATTTAGCCTACATAAAAATGCCCGAATGATCGCATTTTTATTAATGTTTAAAAAAATTTGGGTATAATCCTCGTTTTCTACAAAAAGAAGGAATCCCGAATGAGTACCGCAAAAAAAGAGGCATTGTCGCTCATAGAAGAGCTTTTCAAAGAAAATGCCAAAGGCTATATCACTTACGAAAAACTTGTTAAATTTCTAGACAAAGCGCCGACCGCGGCGATAGCAAAAAAGATAGAGTCGCTAGCTAAAGCAAATAAAATCCAGCTCATCACCTCGGCCGAAATCGCCAAAATGCGCAATATCGAAGACGCCAAAAAGCGCCGCGAGGAGCTAGCGAAACTAGCCGACGACAATCTGGAAGAAGAATTTGACCTCGCCAGCGAAACGGATCTGCTCGAGTGGTCGCGCTCGGACAGTCCCGTGCGTATGTATCTGCGCGAAATGGGTCAAATCGCGCTACTAACCAAAGAAGAAGAAGTAGAAATCAGCAAAAAAATCGAGCTTGGCGAAGATATCATCATTGACGCATTTTGCTCAGTACCATACCTTATCGATTTTATCCTTGACTACAAAGAGCCACTTATCAACCGCGAACGCCGCGTAAAGGAGCTTTTTAGAAGCTTCGACGATGAGGGCGAGGAAGGCAGCGAAGAGGTCGAAGAGGAAGAAGAGGAAGAGATCGAAGACGAGGGCGAGGAAAGCGAAGAAAAAGAAGCTAAGCCTAAAAAAAATAGCAAAAAAGACGACAAGCGCGCCGAAAAGGTAATCGAGAGCTTTAAAGCGCTCGAAAAAGCTAAAAAAGAGTGGCTAAAAACGGCAAATAAGCAAAACGACGTCGAGACGGAGGATGAGTTTTTAGCAAAGATAACGCTTGCGTTTAAAAAGAAAATTTTAAAAGACAAGCTAATGGATCTAGGGCCTACTAGTAAGCTCATAACCGAGATCGTAAAGTCGATGGAAACGGCGCTAAAGAGCGATGATGAATTTGACAGAGAGCTAAAAAGACTCGAGTATAAGCTACCTATGTTTAGCGACGAGCTAAAGAAAAATCATAAGTCGATACTAAAAGATATCATCAAGCTCAGCAAAGAAGATATCATCGCGCGAGTACCCGAGGCTACGATGGTATCAACCTACGTAGAGATAAAAAAACTGTTTGCAACCAAGGAAGCGAGCAAAAGCGGATTTAACCTCGATCCGATACTTTTAAAGGAAATTTTAGAGCAAATCAAGCGTGGCAAAAAGATATCCGACGAAGC
>NZ_CALIII010000282.1 GCF_938018145.1 uncultured Campylobacter sp. | reverse complement strand
TGGCGGTCGCTTTTAAAATTCCGCCGTTTAACCATCCTGACGCCGCGGCGATCAAAGCGATGGATATATATCTTAGCGGCGGCAAGAGCTCACTTTTGCAGCGCGTACTGGTCGATGAGAAAAAGCTCGCCAATCAGATCAACATCTACGATATGAGCGCCAAGGACGAGAATTTATTTATAGTCTTTGCCGTTTGCAACCAAGGCGTAAGCGGCGAGGCGCTGAGAGATGAAATTTTGGCGCTGATCGAAAAAGCCAAAAAAGCTAAAATAAGCGACGACGATATGCTAAAGATCAAAAACACCCTAAGCAGCGATCTGATCTACTCCCTCGACAGCGCTAGCAAGGTAGCGCAGATGTACGGCAGCTACATCGTCCGCGGCGATCTGGACGCGCTATTTAGGCTGGAGCGCGAGATCAAAAGCCTAGATAAAAGCGCGGTTAAAAAAGCGATGAAGACCTATCTAAGCCTTAAAAATTCCACGAGCATTATCTTACGAAAGGAAAACGATGAATAAAAATGTCATAATCGGCTCTATGACGGCGCTGATCACGCCTTTTAAAGACGGCAAACTAGACGAAATCGGTTATGAAAAGTTAATCAAAAGACAAATCGCAAACGGCATCGACGCGGTCGTACCCGTAGGCACGACGGGCGAGAGCGCGACGCTAACGCACGACGAGCATAGAATCTGCATCGAAATCGCCGTAAATACCTGCAAAAACACCGGCGTAAAAGTACTCGCGGGTGCTGGCAGTAACGCCACGCACGAGGCGGTAGGTTTAGCAAAATTTGCGCAAGATCACGGCGCAGACGGTATCCTCTCGGTTGCGCCCTACTACAACAAACCGACGCAAGAAGGCCTCTATCGCCACTACAAAGCAATCGCCTCAAGCGTCGAAATCCCGGTACTACTCTATAACGTCCCGGGCCGCGTGGGCGTAGATATCCAGCCGTGCACGGTTTTTAGGCTATTTAAAGAGTGCGAGAACGTCTACGGCGTAAAAGAAGCCACCGGCAGCATCGAGCGCTGCGTCGATCTACTCGCGCACGAGCCCGGCCTATCCGTCATCAGCGGCGAGGACGCGATAAACTACCCTATCCTCTCAAACGGCGGCAAGGGCGTGATCTCGGTTACGGCAAATTTGCTCCCGGATGAGATCTCAAATTTGACCCACTTTGCGCTAAAAGGCGAGTTTGCGCGCGCAAAAGCCATAAACGATGATCTGTATGCGGTCAATAAAATAATGTTTTGCGAGAGCAACCCGATCCCGGTCAAGGCCGCTATGTATATCGCCGGGCTCATATCAAGCCTCGAGTACCGCTTGCCGCTTTGCGAGCCGAGCGCCGAAAATCTCAAAAAAATCGAACAAACCATAAAGCAATATAACATAAAAGGATTTTAATGAACTGCGAAAACGAATTTAAAGGCAAAACTCTAGTAATCAGCGGCGGAACGCGCGGTATCGGACGCGCCATCGTGGAGGAATTCGCCGCAAAGGGCGTAAATATCGCCTTTACATATAACTCAAACGAAGAGCTAGCCAAGACCCAAGCCGCCGAGCTCGAGGCGACGTACGGCATAAAAGCCAGAGCCTACGCGCTAAATATACTAGAGCCCGAGACCTACAAAGATCTATTTTTAGAGATCGACGCAGACTTTGACCGCATAGATTTTTTCATCTCAAACGCTATCATCTCGGGTCGTCCGGTCGCAGGCGGATATACGAAATTTATGAAACTTCGCCCTCGCGGTATCAATAACATTTTCACCGCGACCGTAAACGCATTCGTAGTGGGCGCGCAAGAAGCCGCAAAACGCATGGAAAAAACGGGCGGCGGCAGTATCATCTCGCTATCATCGACGGGCAATCTAGTTTACATAGAAAACTACGCAGGCCACGGCACCGCAAAAGCTGCGGTAGAAGCCATGGCGCGCTACGCGGCGACCGAGCTTGGCGAAAAAAATATCCGCGTAAACGTCGTTAGCGGCGGTCCTATCGAGACGGACGCGCTTAGGGCTTTTACAAACTACGAGGAAGTTCGCGACAAAACAGCCGAGCTAAGCCCGCTAAATCGCATGGGGCAGCCTACGGATATCGCCGGCGCATGTTTGTTTCTGTGCAGCTCAAAAGCTAGCTGGGTAACGGGCCACACCTTCATCATCGACGGCGGTACAACATTTAAATGAAAAAAGCAAATTTAGCCTGCGCTCCTTTGCCGGTTGCTCGTATTTTGGGCAAATTCGGCGGTATAAATTTAACGCGCTTGCAGGCTAAATTTGATGAAAATTTAAAATTTGAAAGCAAATTTTGCGGCGCGGACGGTTTTCTTAAACCTAATCCAAATTTGCTCAAATTTGACAAAGCTACGAGCAAATTTAACCAAAGCGCAAATAAGAAACGAGCAAAGTCAAGCCAAAACAAGGCTAGCTATTTTTCCGCCTATTCCCGCGCCACGCTGTCAAATTTTAAACTCCAAAATCCAAAAGAAAGAAAAAATAAATGAGCCTAAATTTACCAAACGCCCTAGCCTTCCTGCGCGTAT
Organism: uncultured Campylobacter sp.; assembly: GCF_938018145.1. Classification (GTDB taxonomy): domain Bacteria; phylum Campylobacterota; class Campylobacteria; order Campylobacterales; family Campylobacteraceae; genus Campylobacter_A. Next base: position 5,755 of record NZ_CALIII010000282.1, on the reverse strand, counting down.
TTCTCGCACCTCTGATGTTTTGGCTGCTACTTAGCGTAAATTCCTTCTCAGGCGTGCACGTTAGCTGGATGAACTATTTTGCCGCGCTTGTATTCGTGATCGCTAGCGTCACGGACTTTTTCGACGGATTTATCGCGCGCGCATGGGATCAAAAGACCAAGCTTGGAGCCGTGATCGACCCGCTTGCGGATAAGATGCTAACTCTGGGCGCATTTTTAGGGCTCATGATGATAGACCGCGCGAGCCCTTGGGCCGTGTATCTCATCCTCGTTCGCGAGTTTTTTATCACGGGATTTCGCGTCGTGATGGCGGGCGAAGGCGTAGAGGTCGCCGCGTCGATGGCGGGCAAGGTCAAAACCGTCTGCCAGATGGTCGCGATCGGCTTTTTAACCATGCAGTGGCCTTTTGGCGAGTTTTTGCTCTGGCTTAGCGTCGCGCTGACGCTGTATTCGGGCTTTGAGTACGTAAACGCTTATGTAAGGCACGTTAAAAATCAAGCCAAAAAGGCGTAAATTTGAGAACAGGAAACACTATAATCTATCTAGCGAGCTTCGTCGTTGTAGCAGCCGGACTAAAGGCCGCTAGCGTCGTAGTTCTGCCCTTTTTGATGGCGGTTTTTATCGCTATCGTGGCGACGCCTGCGATAAATGCGCTAGAAAAGCTCAAATTTCCGCGCGTTTTAGCCTTTGCGCTCGTTACCGCGGTCGTGTTTTTATCGCTTGGTTTTATCGCAAACACCGTGCTAAAGACCATCAACGGATTGGTTAGCTATATGCCCGAGCTTCAGAGCAAATTTAAAGCCCTAGCCGACCACTATCACCATATACTAGCTAGCCGCGGCCTCATCGACCCAAACAGCGTCGCCGCGCCTGCAGACTTTGATATAAATAAAATTTTTGCCGTGCTGGGCGGATTTTTAAGGAGCGGCACCGAGCTCGTTTCAAAGAGCTTTTTTGTATTTTTACTCGTTACTTTTATGCTTTTTGAAGTGCAGGTATTTTCTCAAAAAGTCGAGTATTTTGCGAGTAAAAATCCGCAAACAAATCAGATCGTAGATACGTTTATATCAAATCTCAAACGCTATCTCGCGATCAAGTCCGCAGCATCGTTTGTGACGGGCGTTTTTATATTTATCGGGCTAAATTTCATCGGCGTGCCTTACGCGCCGCTTTGGGGTATTTTGGCTTTCGTGCTAAATTTTGTCCCGACGATCGGCTCTATTATCGCGGCCGTTCCGGCGCTTTTGGTGGCGCTTTTGCTAAACGACGCGGCGGCTTGCGCTTGGACTGCGGCGCTGTATGCGGCCGTAAATGTCGTCATCGGCAACTTTATCGAGCCTAAATTTCTTGGCAAAGGCCTTGGTATCAGCACGCTTGTCGTGCTTTTGAGCCTACTTTTTTGGGGATTTTTGTTCGGCATCGGCGGTATGTTTTTGGCCGTACCGCTTACGATGAGCCTAAAGATCGCGCTTGACGCAAACCCGAGCACGAAATTTATCGCCGTTTTGCTCAGCGATAAACTCGAGCGGTAAAATCAAATTTAAAGGTAAATTTTGAAAAGCATTATCTTTGTGGCGGCGCTACTAGCCGTCGGCATTTATGCGTATTCGTGGCATTTTTTGATCACGGTTTTGGTGATTAGCTTTCTTATATTTTTCCACGAGCTGGGCCACTTTCTCGCCGCTCGCATGCTAAAAGTGGGCGTTTTAAAATTTAGCGTGGGCTTTGGGCAAAGCGTCTACTCAAAAACCATCGGCGGCACCGAGTACGCTATCGGCGCGATACCGCTTGGCGGCTACGTTAGCCTAAAAGGGCAAGAGGACGCAAAGCCGGGACTAAAAAACGAGGATGCCGACAGCTACACGAGGCTTAGCCCTCTTGGACGCATTTTTATCCTTTTTGCCGGACCGTTTTTTAACTTTGCTTTGGCGTTTTTTATCTTTATCGCGCTCGGACATATCGGCGTAGAAAGGCTAGCTCCGACTGTGGGCAAGGTGCTGGAAAACTCGGCTGCGGCGAGTGCCGGACTACAAAAAGGCGATAAAATTTTAAACATAAACGGCATCAAAATCAGCGAATGGGACGAGATAAGCAAAAACGTAAATTTAACCTCCACCGCGATCACGCTCGAGCGCGCAGGCGAAATAAAAACGATAAATTTGACGCCTAAAATCGGGCAAAGCATGACGATATTTGGCGAAAAGATAGAAAAACCGCTCATCGGCATTTCGCCCTCAGGCGAGGCCGTCACGATACGAAACACCGGCTTTAGCTCGCTCAAATTTGCGCTCGTTGAGACCGTAAACGCCTCAAAGCTCATATTCACGGGACTTGAAAAGCTCATTGTTGGCGTCGTGCCGCTAAAAGAGATGGGCGGCATCATCCAGATCACCGACATCACCTCAAAAGCCGCTGGCATCGGCCTCCCAACACTACTCATCATCGCCGCGCTCATCTCCGTAAATTTAGGCGTGCTAAACCTGCTCCCGATCCCAGCGCTTGACGGCGGTCATATATTTTTTAACCTTTACGAGCTGATTTTCCGCCGCGAGATGAACGAAAAAGTCTATATCGGCCTCACTTACTGCGGCTGGGCGTTTTTGCTCTGCCTGATGGCGTTTGCGACCTTTAACGACGTGATGCGCCTAAGCGGAGCGGGACAATGAAGCTCGGGCAAATTTTAGAACGCATCGAAAACGCGCGCACGGGCGAAGCGGTAAAGCTAATTGCCGTGAGCAAAAACGTAACGACCAAAGAGGTTTTGGAGCTTTTTGAACAGGGGCAAACGAGCTTTGGCGAAAACCGCGTGCAAGAGCTCAAAAATAAGAGCGAAATTTTATCAAATTTGCCGATCGAGTGGCACTTTATCGGGCGACTTCAAAGCAACAAAATAAACCACCTGCTAGCGCTCAAACCCGCGCTTTGGCAAAGCTGCGAGAGCGTAGAAGCCGCGCTTGCGGTGGATAAAAGGCTTGATCGCGAGCTACCATGTCTACTGCAAATAAACTCGGCCTATGAAGATAGCAAACAAGGTATCTCGCCTGAGGCTGCGCAGGATGCGTTTTTGCAAATCGCGCAGGAGTGCAAATTTTTAAAACCCGTCGGCGTAATGAGTATCGGTGCGCACGTTGATGACGAGCGAGTCGTGAAAAAAAGCTTTGAGACGACGCGTAAAATTTACGAAAATCTGCAACCTCGCGGCGCGCAAATTTGCTCGATGGGTATGAGCGGCGACTTTGAGCTGGCGATAAAATGCGGCTCGAATATGATTCGTTTGGGGTCGATTTTATACGCGTAAATCGGCCGCGATCTTTGTAAATTTAGAAAAAATCTACCGATAAGGAGTCAAAATGGGCTACGACGTGAGCTATCATCCGATCAACGAAAGCGAGATAAAGCAGTGGTATTTTGACGCATTAAAAAGCGCGCGCGAGGGCGACTGGTCGGTCGCACAAAGGCTTGCAAAAGAGTACGGCATGGAGGATTTTTATGCGCAAAAATACATCGATACCCTAAAAGTCGCACTTGAAACCAAAGATGGCGAGAGCTTTTCGACGAGTCATGGTTACATACTCGCCGCCGTGCAGGGATTTTTTAGAAAATACTTCTATACACGCGGCACGGCGTTTGGCTTTTTGGCGGAGGAACACGGCGAATTTAAGCGGTATCTGAGCGATATAAGCGGCGTTATACCGCCTGAAATAAAAGCTAAATTTACGGGTGAATTTGACGGAAACTACTCGTCTGGCGCATTTATAAGCGCGGCAAATTTGGCTAAATTTTGGCAGGACTACAACGCCGATGAAAATATAAAGCAAAAAGTAGATGATTTTTACGCGCAAAATTTGCCTGCGTTTTTGAGCGCAGTTAAATTTAGCGTAGAAAACGGCTACGGGCTACTTGAGGCGACCGACGTGATCATACCAAATCCGATTGATTTAAATGATTCCGAGTGCTACTCAAATCTTTTTAACTGCGACCCCGAAGGCGCATTTATCTACGCCGATACGGCGGCACAGCAGATCAGCGAAGCGATGAAGCTAGACAAAAATAAAAAAGAGAGCGATAAAAACGAGGGCTCAGGCGGCTTTTTCGGCGCTATAAAGAAACTTTTTGGGAAGTAAAATTTACTACGAGTTAGGATTAATTAGCAACCTAAATTTCGTATATCAAGAGTTTATTTGGTAGGTTTACCGCTTTATCCAAACGTTTTAGGCGTAAAATACGGGTGAGTTTATTGCCGCAAATCAAATTTTGCGCTAGTTTTAGAAAACCGTGGTAAGTAGGTTAAATTTAATACAATAAATTTACGCTCGAGAACTCGTAATGTTTGAAGTGAAATTTAATCCAGCCAAACTTGCAAGCATAAAATACGATATTATCGACTCAGTATTTTAACGAGCCGTATTTGTGAAATTTTATTTACAAAAAAAAGAAGTAAAATCCGCCTTGTCCGTTTTAGGCAAGGCGGCAAGAAAATCAGAATAAATTTAAGATAGTAGGCTTATTTTCCTCGACCCATTTGTCGATGCGTTTTGCGTAGTTTTCATCGCCCTTAACGTCTAGAGCTAGGCCTGCGAATTTGCCGTTAATGAAAAACGCGGAGTGGTTAAATTTATATCCGTCCGCGTCGCTAGCGCCAAAGATTTGCGCATCTTTTAGATACGGCAGGAAATCCACCGCGCCGCTAAAAAGCGTCTGGGGGTGATTGGCTTGATTACCGATGGCTACGATGGCGGCTTTTTTGCCTTTACTACCGGCTTTTAAAAGCGGAAGTTTCTCCGTCCAGTCAGACTGCAACTCGCCGTCGCCGTAGCTAGGTGCCGCCACGATGATAACGTCAAATTTAGCAAAATCCTCCGCCCCAGCGCCCTTTACGTCTACTAGCTGCGCTCCTATTTTGCCTGCTAGATACTCGCACGCGCTCTTTGTGTGCCCCTTTGTCGTCGTGTAAAAAATACCAACGCTCATTTCGTTCTCCTTAAAATCAAATAAATTAATACCTGAATTATAACGAAATGATACTTAATTTATCTTATTTCAAATCACGCTTTTATTTGTCGTTTTCTATGCAAATTTTGGCGTATTTAAGTCCCAGCTCATATGCTTTTTCATTTTCAGCATAGACTTTTTTAGGCACTTTTGAGAGCATTACGCGTTTAACTAGCTCGGTATCTAGGCAGCCGCTCATCTGCACGGCGACGGCTAACGCGACGACGCTTTGAGTTATTACGTTGCCTACTTCGTCTTTAGCGATGGAGATGATCGGTATCTCGTAAATTTTCCAGCGCCTTTTGTCCTCGTCGCTAGCGCGTACCAAATTTGGCTCCACAACGATGATGCCGCCATCTTTTACTCCGTCTTTAAACTGCTCGAAGCTAACCTGCGCGGTAGCGAGCATAAACTCGATCTCGCCCTCGTTTGCGTACGGATAAAATATCTCGCGCTCGCTCAAAATGATATCGACCTTCGTCGGCCCTCCGCGCACCTGCGAGGTGTAGGTCGAGGCTTTGACGCCGTATCCGCCCTCCTCGATTTTAGCCGCGGCTAAGATCTCACCAGCCAAAATCACGCCCTGACCGCCCACTCCGACGAATCTTAACTGCCTTTTCATTTTAGCGCTCCAAAGTCGATTTTCTCGCCGTCTCTGGCGGCTTTTATCACCATATCGTAGGCCTTGGTGTACTCCATGCGCGACTCGTCTTTGTGCAGCACTCCGAGCGGAAATTTACCCTCCCGCTCATCCTCGCTCATCG
>NZ_CALIII010000281.1 GCF_938018145.1 uncultured Campylobacter sp. | reverse complement strand
TAACTATGCTGCGCGCCTGATTTGCGGTTTTGGTTTGGGTGCGTTAAATTTGCGCTTATTTTTTAATGAGGCTCAAATTTAACGTGCTGATTTTGGGTTAAATTTTACAGATATAACAACTTGGCTTTTAAGATGATTTTGTGCACCGACTAAGGCTAAATTTTATTTGCGATTTTTACGTTAAATTTTAAATCGTCAAATTTATTCTTTAAAGCTTTCCTCGTAATTGTAGCAGCCTGATTTCTCGCCGTTATCGCAAGCTTTTTTAAAAAGCTCTCTTGCTTTTTTTGTATCCATTTTTACGCCTTGGCCTTCTGCGTAAAGTATGCCTAGTCCGCTGCACGCTTCACCGACATCTTTATCGCAAGCGATTTTATACATTTGTGCGGCTTTTTTATAGTGATCCTCCGTGCGAGCCATCCCGTAAAAATACTCTGCTGCCGCCGTGCAAGCTTGTACGTTTCCTGCTTTGCAGGCCATTTGCCACTCTATTATCCCGCCAAATGCCGCGTTTATGCCCAAAATAGTTACAAAAAGTAAAATTTTATTCATTTTGATTCCTAACCGCGTCTTTTACTATATAGCCAAAACAGTCCCGCTAGCGTCACAAAAAGAGCAAGCATAGATCCGGCGACGATAGCCGTGCCGTTTTGAAAGCCGTTTAAAAACATCCCGTTCGTATTCATCCCAAAAAATCCGGTGATCAAATTTAGCGGCAAAAATAGCGCCGAAAGCAGCGTGAGGATGTAGATGTTTCGGTTGATTTTGTCGTTTTTTAGGCTCTGTATATGCGCGTATATATCGTCTATCCTAGCGGCGTTTTCGCAGGCTGCGTTTTTTAGCACACCGGCTTCGTAGACGTAGTTTTTGAGCTGTTTTTTTAGCTCGGGCCTTTCGTTTTGACAGATCGCCAGAGCCTCGTAAAAGTGCGAAATTTTATTTTGAAATTTGCGTATTTCGTATTTTAAGACCGCGTGCTTTTTGATAAATTTAGTAAAATCCCTCTTGCCCGCGTAGATTTTCTCGTAGCTTTCAAGCTGGGCGGAGTGCTCGGCGATCTTGGCGCGAAACTCGCTCGTTATCTTTTTTACGACGCGGATAAACTCCTCCGCGCCGCTCTCGCTGCCGTCCTGGGCGTAAATTTTGTCGTCTTTAAAGATAAATTTGTAGTTTTGTTCGCTGCCGTCCGTAACTAGATAGACGTACTCGCACTCCTCGTCGTAGAAGTACCCCGAGATATCGCGCTCGCTCACGGTTTTGCCTTATATGCTCGGCGCGTCTTTACCGCGTTTGGCGTAGAAATTTCGCCTAAATTTTTCAAATTCGCCCGCCGTTATCGCTTCTCTCATCTGCCGCATCAAATTTAGATAATAGTGCAAGTTGTGTAGGCTTGCCAAACGGAAAAACGTCAGCTCGCCCGCGCGGTATAGGTGGCTAAGATAGGCGCGCGAGTAGTTTTGGCACGCGTAGCAGTCACACTCTGGATCTATCGGGGCGCGGTCGGTTGCAAATTTTGCGGACTTGATATTTATCTTACCAAAACTCGTAAATAGCGTGCCGTTGCGCGCGTTTCGCGTCGGCATCACGCAGTCAAACATATCCACGCCGCGAGCTACGTTTTCTACGAGGTCTTCGGGAGTGCCTACGCCCATGAGATAGCGCGGACGCGCCGCGTCGATGTAGGGCATCACGGCCTGCACGGTATCATACATCTCTTGGTTGCTTTCGCCTACGCTAAGACCGCCGATAGCAAGCCCGTCAAAGGGCATCTCGCACAGAGCTTCGGCGCAAAATTTACGCGCCGCCTCGTCCGTGCCGCCTTGGATTATGCCGAATATATTTTGCGTGAGCCCTTCGCCGTTATTTTGCTTAAATTTATGATAGTCTATCGCCTCGCGCGCCCATTTTATCGTGCGTTTTATGCTTAGCTCCACGCGCTTTTTTTCAGCAGGAAGCGCTACTAGATCGTCTAGGATCATCATGATGTCGGAGTTTAGGTCGTACTGGGTATCTAGCACCGAGCGCGGCGTGAAATAGTGCGCGCTGCCGTCGATGTGGCTTTTAAATTTGATACCGTCATCGCCTGGCTTTGAGATTTTGCTCAGAGAAAATGCCTGAAAGCCGCCGCTATCGGTTAAAAACGAGCGGTTAAATTTAGTAAAGCCGTGCAGGCCGCCGAGCTCTTTTACGACCTTGCTGCTAGGACGCAAGTAGAGGTGATAGGTGTTGCCTAGGATGATTTGGGCGTCTAAAATCTGCATCATATCCACCGCGTCTAGGCTTTTTACCGCGCCTACGGTGCCAACTGGCATAAACACGGGCGTTTTTATCGTCGAGTGAGCGGTCGTTAGCGTGCCCGCGCGCGCCGCACCGTCCGTTTTATCTATACTAAAAGTCATTTTGATATAATAGTCCCTTTAAATTTGGAGTTTTAATGAAAAATATCTTGATAGTTGCGGACGGCATTGTAGCGAAACATTTCTTAGAAAGACTATTTGTAAGCAGAAGCAGCACGCATAACTACGTAGTTATCGCTTGCGGAGACGAGGATTACTCGGACGTAAATTTAGAAAATTTTACCTTTTACCGCTTTGATCCCACGAGCCTTGATAGACTGAGGCAAGTAGCCAGCGGTTATTTTAGCCAGTTTATGATAATGCTAAAAGACGGCTTTGATACGGTCAGCGTCTATAATAACCTGCGTCAAATCAGCAAAAAAACGGAAATTTTGATGCTGGATCTTTGGGGGCTTGGCGGACTGGAGGACGACTCGCACCTAACTGTTTTAGACGCGCGAGCGGTGCTAACGGCTAGGCTCATGGACTTTTTACCGGATATCCCCGTAGTAGCTGACAACCTAGGCCTTGGCAAGGGCGAGATAATGGAAGTAAAAGTGCCTGTAGGAAGCTCCTTTATGTACCGTCACATCAGCTCCATAACGCAGAAAAAATGGCGCATAGCGATGATTTATCGCGGCTCAAATTTCATGATCGCAAAGCCTAACTTAATGATCCTGCCGGGCGACGTTTTGCTGATAGTGGGCGAACCAAGCGTGCTTTTAAGCGTATTTAGAAGCGTAAAAAAAGAAACGGGGCAGTTTCCAAACCCGTTTGGGCATAACATTTATCTGTTTTTAGACATGAAAAAGATGGGCGAAAAGCTGTGCATAAGGCTGCTTGAGCAGAGTCTAAAACTGCACGAAAAGCTAAACAACAGGCGCCTTTTCGTCAAGGTCGTAAATCCGGCGCTAAATTTAGCCTACGAAAAGCTAAAATCCGTAAACGACGAGATGGCGACGGTGATGTTTGATTATTTCGGAGGCGGAGTAGGGCAGATAAAAGACGATGTTTTTAAAAACGACGTCGGGCTTGTGGTGACGGATAATAAATTTTTCGCCGCGCACAAAAGGCTGCTTTTCGAGCTAAAAAAACCCGTCGCCGCCATCGGTAAAAGCGACATCGACGAGATCAAAAAGGGCGTGGTGCTAAGCAGCGGCTTTGGCGACGAGATAGAGAGCCAATCGGCCGTCATCATGGACTGCTGCTCGCAGCTTGATATGCCCATCACCCTTTATCACTTCGGCCGAAACGGCGCAGACGAGGAGATGGAGGAGCATTTTGACAGCTTGGCTAAGATTTTCGGACGTAAGATCGAGGTCGTGGAGGATAAAAACTCAAATCCGATTTTAAGGCTAAAAAAAGAGCGAAATTTGCTCCAGTTCGTGCCTTTTACGAAAAAGATCAGCAAAAAAGACGCATTCGCAGCATTTTCAAACGACATGAACCGTCTGTACTCGCGCCTTAGCGACAACTATCAGATTTTTATACCGATAAATTAGGCTATTTTGGATAAAATAAAAGCGGAGAATAAGATGAAAATAGATATAAAATTTGACGGCAAGCCGGGCTACGGCGTCTATATAAACGAGCTAAAAGAGCTTAAATTTGACGCTAAAGTCGCTATCGTGACCAACGCAAAGGTAGGCGGGCTTTATCTGCAAAATTTACTCTCGCGCATAGATTGTCCGCAAAAATTTATCATCAGCGTCCCCGACGGCGAAGAGTATAAAAATATGCAAACTATCGAGGCGATCTTAGAGCAGCTTTTCGTTAGCCGCCTTGACCGCAGTAGCGTTATTATCGCGCTTGGCGGCGGAGTGGTGAGCGATATGGCGGGCTTTGCGGCGAGCATTTTTGAGCGCGGGATCAAATTTATAAATATCCCGACTACTCTGCTAGCGCAAGTGGATGCTAGCGTAGGCGGAAAAACGGGCGTAAATAATAAATTCGGCAAAAATCTAATCGGCTCGTTTTATCAACCTAGCGCCGTTTACTGCGAGACTGAGTTTTTAAAGACGCTTGAAAAGCGCGAATTTGCAGCAGGCCTCGCAGAGGCCGTAAAGATGGCGATAACCTTTGACGAAAATCTATTTTCGTGGATGGAGAGCGCAGATTTGACGGATGAGGCGAATTTGCAAAATTTGATCTACCGCTGCGTGCAGATAAAAGCCGCCGTCGTAGAGGCCGACGAGCGCGAAAAGGGCGTGCGCGCGGTGCTAAACTACGGGCACACCTTCGCTCACGTGATAGAAAACGAAACGAACTATAAAAAATATCTACACGGCGAGGCGGTGGCGATCGGTATGAATATGGCTAACTCGCTAGCGGTGAAGCTAGGCCTCATGAGCGAGGAGCAAAAGGCGCGCGTGGCGGAGCTGCTAGTTAAATTTGACCTGCCGATAAGCTACAAAGTACTAAACGCAAGCAGCTTTTACGAGGCGTTTTTCCTCGATAAAAAGGCGGAAAACTCCGCGATTAAATTTATCTTGCCGCGAGGTATCGGAGACTACGAGATACGAAAAGACGTGCCGCGCGAGCTCGTGATGGACGTTTTAAGAGAGTTTGAATGAGAAAAATTTTATTTATTTTATTTTTTGCGATCTTTGCTTATTCGCTTGACGATATACCTAGCGAATTTAACGCGACAAAAGAAGCTCAGCTATCCGAGCTAAACGCGTCTTTATCGCTTATCGAGGACGAGCTAGCCGATAACATCTGGGCGACTCGCTACTCAAACTACAACACCTTTCAAAAGCTAAGCGCGGAGCTCGATGAAATCGAAGCAGCGATAAAAAAACAAGCAAAAAATACCGAAAAAGTACTCGAGCTACAAAAAAAACAAAGCACGCTAAAAGAGCAGATCGAGCTTTTAAGAGAGTTTCAAAAAGCGCCGTTTTCTAGCATGATAACGGCTCCCGAGATAGAAATTTTACAAAAGATAACCAATCCCGTCGCCGTGATCTCGGGCTTTTCGCATATAAAGCAGCTAAGAAGCGAAAAAGACGAGTACAAGCGCCGACTGGACGGGCTTTCTAAGACGACCGACGAGCTAGCTAGAAAAGAGCAAATTTTAACCCAGATCGTAAATTTGAGCGACGACGCGCGCTTTCAAGCGGAGCTTGCCGAGGCTAGACAGGAGCTAGCGGAATTTAACGCCGCCGCCGACATCGCAAAAACAACATACGGCGTATACGAAAAGCGCGTAAACGAGGCAATAAACCGCACTAGCGAGGATATCAAAGCGCAGATGAAAAAGGCGCTAGATATCGGTATATTTATCGTCGTCGTGATCGGGCTTTCGTTTTTGTTCAAATTTATCATCAAAAAGACGATCACGGATAACGAGCGCCTCTATACGGCGAATAAATTTATAAACCTCGTAAATATCACGCTCATCATCATGATTTTGCTTTTTGCCTATATCGAAAACGTGACCTATCTCGTTACGGTGCTAGGCTTTGCGTCCGCCGGTATCGCTATTGCTATGAAAGATATGTTTATGAGTATGCTCGGCTGGACGGTGGTGGTTTTTGGCGGTAGTTTTCACGTCGGCGACCGCATCAAGGTGCGCAAGGACGGAGAGGATGTCGTGGGCGACATCATCGATATCTCGCTGCTTAGGATGACTATTTACGAGGACGTCACGATAGTCACCGTAAACTCAAACCGAAGAGCGGGGCGTATTATATTTGTGCCGAATAATTATATCTTCACCGATCTGATCGCAAACTACTCGCACCACGGCATGAAGACCGTCTGGGACGGCATCGACGTGGTTTGTAGCTTTGATTCTAACCACAAAAAAGCCGCCCACATCATCAAGGATATCGCGCGAAAATACTCCAAAGGCTACACCGAGATCGCCAAAAAGCAAATGAGCAAGCTGCGAAATCAATACAGCATCAAAAATCCAAACGTCGAGCCGCGCGTATTTACCTTTATCGAGCCTTACGGCGTAAAAATTTCGGTCTGGTATATGGCAAACACCTTTGCCACGCTATCTTTGCGAAGCACGATAAGTGCGGAGATAATGGAAGCCATCGCTAGCCACGACGACATCGTGATCGCCTATCCGACGCAGACTTTATACATGGATAGACGCGTAAAAGCCGGCGAGTCAAAGCCGATGGGCGAAGGCGGCGAGGAGAAGCATGAAGCCTAACTCAAATTTGACCCCGCAAGAGCCGCGCAGGGAAAAGGTATTTTTTAAAACATTTGGTTGCCGCACGAATATCTACGACACCGAGCTGATGAAAAGCTACGTCAAAGACTACGATATCGTTAGCGACGAAAACGAAGCCGACATCGTAGTGGTAAACTCCTGCACGGTCACAAACTCAGCAGATAGCGGCGCGCGCAGCTACATAAACGGCATAAAAAAACGCGGCGCTAGAGTGATACTAACGGGCTGCGGCGCGGTGAGCAAGGGCAAGGAGCTGTTTAACAAAAGCGCGGTTTTCGGCGTGATAGGCGCTAGCAAAAAAGAGGATATAAACGCGCTGCTAAAGTCGCAAGATCCGTTTTTCGAGCTGGGAAATTTAAAAAGTATCGACAAAAATATCGTAACGAACTACGAAAATCACACCAAAGCCTTTATCAAGATCCAAGAGGGCTGCGACTTTGCGTGTAGTTACTGTATCATCCCCGCCGTTCGCGGCAAGGCGCGCAGTATGGATGAGGAAGCGATCTTGCGCGAGGCTAAAATTTTAGCCTACAACGGCTACAACGAGCTAGTGCTAACAGGCACAAACATCGGCAGCTACGGCAAGGATACGGGCTCAAGCCTGGGTCGCTTGCTAGGCAGACTCGGTAAAATAGGCGGCATAAAGCGCATAAGGCTCGGTAGTATCGAACCAAGCCAGATAGACGAGAGCTTTCGCGAGATTTTAAAAGAGAGTTGGCTAGAGCGACATCTGCACATCGCGCTTCAGCACACGAGCGAGGCGATGCTGCGCATCATGAGGCGGCGAAATCAAGCCTTTAGGGACTTGGAGCTGTTTTTGGAGCTTAGCGAGATGGGCTTTGCGCTGGGCACTGACTACATCGTGGGACATCCGGGCGAGAGCGAGGAGATCTGGAGCGAGGCGCTAGCAAATTTTAAAAAATTTCCGCTCACGCATTTGCACTGCTTTGCGTATTCGCCGCGAAGCGGTACGCACTCGGCGGATATGAAAGTGGACGTTAGCGGCGACGTAGCGAAGGCTAGACTTAAGGTTTTAAAGCAAATCGTAGCGGAAAATAATTTTAAATTTAGGCAAGAGCACGCCAGAAAAGGCGGGAGCCTAAACGTGCTCGTCGAGCAACTAAACGGCGAATTTTACGAAGGCTTCGATCAGTTTTACAACAAAGTAAAAATCAAAACGGATAAGCAAATTTTAAAAGAGTGGGCGGTCATAGATAAATTTGAAGTAAAAAGCGAGGGCGACTATGCACAAATTTAAGCTAAATAAACAAAAGATTATCGTGATTTTGACGGCTATTTTGGCGGTTTTGCTAGCCGTTGCGGTAGGCAGAAGCCAGCCCAAAAACATAATGTACGAAAGCTACGAAAAGCTGCTAGAAGGCGATATGATCGCAAGCGCTACGGTAAACGGCGGCGAGCTGGAGCTCACGACCAAAGGCGGTAACAAATACATCATCGTAAAAGACGGCGTGGATATGCGCGCTCTAGTGCAAAAAGTGCCCGTCGATCTAAAAAAAGAGACGCCCGTACTGGATGAAATTTTAGCCGTCCTAGCGCTGCTAGTTATCTGTTTTGCGGGACTTGCGATTTATGCGAGGTTTAAAAAACAAAAGCTCGCCGCTCAAAACGAAAATCAAAAAGCAAACGTCTACGAATACGACAATATCGCCGCTAGCTCGGTAGCCCCTGCTATCTCAAACGTCAAATTTGACGACGTGGCAGGCATAAAAGACGTCAAATTTGAGCTAAGCGAGATCGTGGATTTTCTAAAGAATCCGACGAAATAT
>NZ_CALIII010000280.1 GCF_938018145.1 uncultured Campylobacter sp. | reverse complement strand
CAGCCTACGAGTGGATGTTCGGCGCTCAGACGAAATACGAGAAAATGGACTTTAGCGCGTTTGATGCGGCTGGATTTAACGACCGAAGCGGTAAGCCAAAAACCGTCTCAGGCGAGCTAACCGCAGAGCAAAAAGAGCTCTCCGCCGCGCTAAAATCAGCCTTCCCCGCCTACGTAAATTCGCTAAATTTAAAAGACGCCAAAGGCCGCGCGCTCACGCTTGAGCCTAGCGGCGAGGGCAGCTTTAAAGAGTATGTCAAAAAGACGCTCGCAGACTCCTATGCCGCTGCAAAAAGCCGCGACAAAAGCCTGCTAAAGCCCGAGTTTTTCACGCTTGAGACGCAGGGCTGCACGCTCGGCTATGATTTTAAATTTGACGATTACGTCCTATCTATGCCGCGCGCTAAGGCTGCGCCCGCATTTGACGGACTAGAGCTACAAAATCCCGAAAACGACTTTTTCGGCGATGCGGACGCGGCGGCGAAGCACTTTACCGAATTTAGCGCAAAACGCGGCACTGGCGAGAGCGCCAACGCTAAAATCATAAAAATGGCAAACGCGATGAGCTATCTGGGTAATAAAAGCGCGGCCAAATTTTACCGCATCAGGCATGGCGCGGCCGACTCCGATACTGCTCTAGCCGTGCCGCTTATCTTGGTTCTGGGGTTACAAAATGCTGGCAAGACGGTTGATTTCGCTGCTCCTTGGGGGCAAGGTCACGGCGGCGACTATGATTTGGACGAGCTTTTTAGATGGATGGACCGCGTCGTAAAGTAGCTTAAATTTGACGCGGCGGAAGCTTGCTTTCAAATTTGGCTCGACGAAAAATTGCGGAAACGTTAGATTTAAATTTGATAACGCGGTAAGGGGTGCTTAGCTCAAATTTATCGTTAGCGCCAAGCCTTAAACGCAAAACGGCGGGTAAATTTGACCTAAACGGTATAAATTCGGCGCTTAGCGCAAGGTTATCTAGGTCGCAAAAAACCGCCTTTTGGTTCGCTGTTTTGCGTGGCGATCGCAAACTAAGAAACAAAAACTTCGCTCGCCAAGTTAGCAACAAGGCAAATTTAGCCATTTTGCGAGCGATTTTTGTGCGGGCTGCCGCGGACGGAGATTTTATTTTAGGAGAAAGATGAAAAACATTAGTTTTAAATTTACGCTGATTTTGCTGGCCGCGCTGACCGTAGTTTGCGGCGTAGTAGCGCTTGGCGTCGGCAGGTTTTACGTGGCGCCGGGCGACGTGCTTAGCGTGATCGGCGGCTTTTTTGGAGTGCCGACGGACGCCGCGGCAAATATCCAAAACGTCGTCGAAAA
>NZ_CALIII010000279.1 GCF_938018145.1 uncultured Campylobacter sp. | reverse complement strand
GAGGTTTGAGACCAAAACCGCCGAAAGAGAAGGTAAGAGCGAGAAAGGCGGCGCAGCCGGATCAAAATTTAACTTTCTAGCCGATCTGCAGAGCCTAGAGGATGAGCGCGTGGCGCTGCAAAAAGCGGTGAAAAAGGCCAACATCATCGCCGCTGTCGTAGGGACCTGCGTGGGCGCACTGGTGGCGCGCTTCTGGGACGAGATGGCGCCCGGCGTATTTTTTGGCATCTCCGTTTATGGCGTCGTGAGCGCTCTTTTGACGGCGAGCAAAAGACGGAATTTCAGATCAAATTTCAAAAGCAGGATCGTCGCGAGCATCGCAAAAAGCTTCGGGCTTAGCTACGATGAAAGCGGGGGGCTTACAGCAGATGAGTTTTTTGAAATTTACGACTGCTACATAAACGAACAATCGAGCGAGGATATGATGAGCGGGGAGGTGCAGGGCGTGCCAGTGAGGTTTAGCGACTTTTACGCCGCCGAAAAGGTGCGCACCAAAAACGGCACTCGCACCGACGTAAAATTTCAAGGAGTGCTTTTCGTCGCGGACTTTCATAAAAGGCTTAACTGCGAGGTGCGGGTATGCCACAAAAACTCGCGAAATCTGCGCAGATGCGGGCAGCGAGCGAATATGGACGACGTGAAATTTGAGGAGTTTTTCGACGTCTATACGACCGATCAGGTGGGTGCGAGATACGCTCTGACGCCGCTTTTGATGCAGCGACTGACGGAGGTCTATCTAAGGCTGGGCTCGCAGATAAACGCGGTGCTGAAAGAAGATAAAATTTACGTGGCGATCGAGACCTGGCGCGATAATTTCGAGCCTAGCGTCTATGAAAGTGTGCTGCGCCGCGACCCCGCAAGCGAGATAAAGAGCGAAATTTTAAACTTTTTGAGTATCGTTAAAATTTTAAAACTGAACATGAGGATTTGGATTTAATAAAATTTGAGCGGTATTTTTGCTAAAAATTTTTAATTTTTTTAAATTTTTTTTTTTTTTTTTTTTTTTTTTTTTTTTTTTTTTTTTTT
>NZ_CALIII010000278.1 GCF_938018145.1 uncultured Campylobacter sp. | reverse complement strand
TCGTGCTTTACGGCGAGGAGGCGGGCAGCAAGCTAGATAAAGCGCGCGAGCTAGGCGTCGCGACGATAACCGAGGACGAACTAAGGCGGATGATTGAGATTTGATCTATTTACCGCGAGCCGCCTAAATATCAGCCGAAACAAAGCCGCTGAACTTATAAAAAGCGGCAAGATTTTGCTAAACGGAAAAATTTGCTCTAAGCCTAGCTTTGAGGTGGGCGAATTTGATAAATTTGACGGCGCAGACGAGCTAAATTTAGACGAGATTACGGGCGTAAATTTGAAAGCTGGCAAAAATAGCGCGGAATCGGAAAATCAAAATTTACGCGAATCAAATTTGACGGGCACAGCCCAAACTGTGCGTAAAAAAGCTCCTAGCGGCGAGCAAAATTTAAACGCAAACGGCGCAAAAATCGAACTCGTCGGCGAAATCTACGTCGGACGCGGCGCGCTAAAGCTAAAAAGCTTTTTGGCGGCTTGTCCGCTAGAAGTCAAAGGCAAAAATGCCCTTGACGTTGGCTCAAGCACTGGCGGTTTCGTGCAAATTTTACTTCAAAACGGCGTAAAAAGCGTTACCGCGCTAGACGTGGGCAGCTCTCAGCTAGATAATAGTCTGCGAGCCGATTCGCGCGTGATAGTAGCCGAAAATACCGACGTGCGCGAGTTTGCGGCTGGGTTTCAAAGCTCGCTCGCAGACGGCAAATTTGATGGTGCGGCGCAAAATTTAAAAAACCAAATCGAGCCGAATTTTAATCCCGGCAAATCAAATTTTGCCGAGCAAGACGGACTTTTAAATGAACCAAGCGAACCAACTTTTGCGCCGTCAAATTTAACGCAGATTGGCGCCAAGACGGACGAGTCAAATTTGACCGGCGTAGATTTCGCGGCAAAAACCCAAAACGCCAAATTTGACCCCCATGCCGCTAAAAACGATGCACGCAAATTTGATCTCATCACCTGCGACGTTAGCTTTATCTCGCTTAAAGAGATTTTGCCCTCTATCGACGCACTCGCGGGCGAAAATTGCGACATTATCCTACTTTTTAAGCCGCAG
>NZ_CALIII010000277.1 GCF_938018145.1 uncultured Campylobacter sp. | reverse complement strand
CCTACATAAACGACGAGGGCAGGGAGATAAGGTTTTTTCTTTTAAACCGCTTTTCCGACCGCGCTTCGCCGATCATCGTCTTTGACGCGTGCGCGATATGCGGTGACATGGGCTACGTCAAAAAAGGCGGCGATCTCATATGTATCTCGTGCAACGTGCGCATTTTCTTGCCGTCTGTCGGCAAAGAGGGCGGCTGCAACCCGATACCTATGCCTTTTGAATTTGACGGCAAATTCGTGACCGTGACGCTAGATACCATCCAAAGCGGCGCAAACTACTTCTCAAAAGTCATCGAAAAAACGGTGCTAGATCCGGTAAGCCGCAAAAAAGTAAGCAACATCGGCTCGAAATCTTATTTATACTACAACAGGACGTATTTCTTTGAAAACGAAAAAACTCAGGCGGAATTTGAAGCCAACCCTGAAAAATACGTCGACACGAACGGAACTCTAAAATGAAAAATATGCAACTAAGGCTTATAAAAAGCTCGATCACCGGCTCGAAGGTGCAAAAAGGAATGGCCTTTATCACCATACTTTTGGCGACGGTTTTGATCGCTTGTATGCTAAATATCACGCTAAAAATCGGCGATCAGATCGCTAGCGAGCTGCGCGGCTACGGCTCAAACATCGTCGTCTTGCCAAAGGGCGAAGCGCTAGCTATCGAGATCGAGGGCAAAAATTTCACCCCGCTAAAATCGCAAAACTACCTAAACGAAGAGGATTTGCATAAGGTAAAGGAAATTTTTTGGCGAAATAACATCGTGGCGTTTGCGCCGTTTTTAAACGGCGAGGTAAAGGATGCTGGCGGCGAAAAATACCAAATCACGGGCACTTGGTTTGATAAATTTGCAAACGTGGCCGACGAGCCCGAGTTTAAAACGGGCGTAAAAACGCTATTTGGCTTTTGGGCGGTTGAGGGCAAATGGATAGAGGACGACGATACGCAAAACGTGCTCGTAGGCGAAAATTTAGCCGCGAAGCGAAATTTGAGCGTCGGCGGCGAGCTAAATTTAAACGGACGTAGCGTAAAAATCGCTGGTGTGCTAAAAGGAGCCGGCGAAGAAAGCTATAAGATCGTAACTTCGCTAAAGCTAGCTCAGGAGCTTCTAAATAAGCCCGGACAGTACTC
>NZ_CALIII010000276.1 GCF_938018145.1 uncultured Campylobacter sp. | reverse complement strand
TCGATCGGCTCGTAAACATGTACGTATTCGGGCTTGCCCTCCTTAGCCGAATAAAACGGCGAAATATAGATGTCGATCGAAGTGATTTTTTCTACTTTATCCTCACTCTCGCTTTGCGCGCTCAAAGTCGCAGCCGCCGCCGCACACAGCAGCAGTGAACGAAATTTTTTCATGGTCTCTCCTTCGGTTAAATTTTGTAAATTTGCTTCGTAATTATACCTTGAAATTTAAGAGCGCGACGCTTCGAGCGGCTAAATTTAAGCGCCGTTAGCTGCTAAATTTACATTTCAATCTAGCTCGCTCACGCGAATTTTATAAATTTTGGCGCCTTTTAAAAGAGCTAAATATTCGCCGTTCCCGTACGAGCCGTAGCCCTCATTTTTGTTATTTTTCGAGCCGTCTGCGCCGAGAAAATTTAGGCTGATTTTTCTGTCGAATTCTAGTATTTCGCCTTTAAATTTAAACAAAAACAGCTCTTCTTTGTCGTTATCAGCCGGGCAAAACAGCACGCTTCGCTCATCCAGCGCGAAGTCGCTGCTCACAAAAATATAATCGCTCTTTGAAAATTCTAGCTCGCACGTTTCGATAGCCGCGGAGCCCGGTTTATAAGAACTGATTTTCGGAGTATACGCCGTGGCTTGCCCGTCCTTGATACGCACGAAATCAAAGCTACTGCAATAGTGCGCGTAGCACGCGCCGCCAAATAGATTTATCGCGTAGCAGTCGTGAATCCGGCTGAGGTCAAATCCATAGAGCTTTTCGCCCGCTTCGTTCCAAACGGCGAGTTCGCACTCGTCTCCGCCGAAGTTGCCGAAGAGCCCGTCGCCAAAATATGAAACGTAGAGCCGCCCGCCTTGCGCTATGATCTTTGCTATGCCGTCGCCCACGCAAATTTTGCCCGTCCGGGCGCCCAGCTCATCGATAAATTTTAAATTTTCCTCGCCGCGTTTTAGCTTCTCATCGTAGCCCGAGCGAGCGTTTAGCAGTGCCCAACGGTTTGGAAAATCCACGGACACGGCGAAGTGGTAGCCGTTTTCGTCCTTTTTATAAAGTCCTGCCGGGCATGCGACCTCCAGCTTTGCAAATTCGCTTGCATTTATATCGTCCACGAGCTCGATATGCGCATTACTCTCATCTACGAAAAATTTATCTAAACTTAGTTTTGCATCAACGTTTACGGTTTTCATATCGATTTCACTCCCTTAAATGCATCTTTGATGAGATTCATATAGCCGACCTTCTTAAGTCTTGGCAAAATTTTACTTCTTAGCGGCCGGCTAGGTCCGTTTATGACGAAAAGATCCTTCATAATGCCGCTCATCATCTTTGGATAATCATCAAAAATTCTCTCATTGCCCAAGAACTCAGGCAGATTTTTATAAAGCTTAAGATCGCTCATAACAAAGCTCTCCTCAAGCATCTTGTCATACGACAAGCTATCTGCGCTAAAATCTCCCGCAGCTTTAGCTTTTAGCACCGCTTTAGCAGCTAAAACGCCGCTTTCTACCGCTAGATCCATACCGCGCACCGAGTATCCTACGTTTAGGCAAAGACCCGCCGCGTCGCCTGCTACTATAACGCCGTGATCGCTTAGCTTTTTGATAGAATTTAACCCGCCTTCAGGCACGATGTGGGCCGAATATTCGGTCGTTTTGCCGTTTTTGATAAGAGGCTGAACCGCAGGGTGGTTTTTAAAATTTTCCAGCATCGCAGGCACGCTCATATCGCTTACGTGCGAGTTGTGCAGACCGAAAACCACGCCCAGAGATATCGAAGTTTCGTTGGTGTATAAAAATCCGCCGCCCATATGCTCGTTTGACGCGCTTCCGGCAAATAGCCACGCAGCGCCCTCGTTGCCGCTTACGTTAAAGATATCCTCGATCCTGTCTTTGCCAAGCTCGATGATCTCTTTTACGCCGACCGCACAGGTATGCGGATTTAGCTCGTATCCTAGGCCGTATTTTGAGCAGATAGTAGAGTTTGCGCCGTCTGCTACGATCACGACGTCGGCTCTCATCTCTTCGCCGCCAGCGATCACGCCGCAAACTTTGCCGTCCTCTTTAATAAGATCGTCCACTCTGATGCCCGCTATTATAGAAGCTCCAGCCTCCTCGGCCTTTTCGCCCAGCCACGCGTCAAATTTGACCCTTAAAACCGAATACGATAGATCGGCTTTATTTTCGCTAGGCTTTAGAGCGTACTCCATCGTAACGTTGTCGTCTGCGGTGATAAACGATAGTTTTTCGCGAGTTATCAATCTCTCGATCGGCGCGATCTGTGCAAAATTTGGAAACACCGGCTCGATGCTGTGCGCATAAATTCTGCCGCCGCTCATATTTTTAGCCCCTATAAAGTTGCCTCTTTCGATGAGCAACACCTCAAGCCCTTCCTTTGCCAGCAGATACGCCGATATGCAGCCGGCAATGCCACCGCCGACGATTATCGCGTCAAATTTTTCATCCGCCATTGTTTACCTTTCATGCGAAAATCCGCCTTGCGACACTTCCGCTTAAATTTTTAAATTTTGCTTTATCTCTTTTGAGACGACTAACTCATTTGTCGATCGGCGCATTGCCGGCGCGACTAGCCTTGCTTTAAATTTTCGTTCAAATGCTCGCTTCTGAGCACGTTTTTCTTTACCTTTTCCGTACAGGTTTTGGGCAAAGACGAATAAAACCGCACGATGCTCGGGACTTTAAATTTAGCAAGCCCCTGCGCGCAGTATTGTTTGACCTCGTCTTCGCTTAGGCTCTCGCCCTCTTTAAGCACTACGCATGCTTTTATCAGTTCATTATCAAAGTTATCCGGCACTCCGATTACTGCCGCTTCAAAAATTTTATCGTGGGTTTGCAGATAGGTTTCGACCTCTACGCTAGATACGTTCTCGCCTGCAACCTTTATCAAATTTACGTCCCTATCGACGAAATAAAAATACTCGTCCTCGTCAAAATATCCGATATCGCCCGTATGTAGCCAGCCATCCTTGTCGATGGCTTTGTTCGTTGCCTCGGCGTTTTCGAAATATCCGTCAAAGATAGTCTTGCCTCTTTCGCCTCTTACGCAAATTTCGCCCTTTTCGTTAGCGCCAAGCTCCTTGCCGTCTTTATCCACGATCTTTGCCTCGTAGCAAAAGCCCACCCTGCCGATAGATGGGAATTTCCTCTTTTCGCTCGGCCTATCGCCGATGAGCCCAACGACCGTTTCGCTCATTCCGTACGAGCTTAGCACGCTTTTTACGCCAAATTCGTCCAGCATCGCCTTGCCGATCTCGCCAGTGTGAGCGCCACTTTCGCACGGGTAGAAATTTTGCGCGCCGAGTTTAAATTTATGAGCCGCAAGATCAAGCGCGCTAAAGGGCGGAAACACCGTCACGTCGTCGTTTGAGCTTAAATTTGCGTCTAAAATTTCAGCGTATTTAGCAAAGCTCGCTCTCGTGTGATTGCACTTTAAATTTGCTAAAAACCTCACTCCGCAGCCTTTCTAAGCGGTTTTATGCCGGGTAGCTCCTTGCCCTCGATGAGCTCCAGACTAGCACCTCCGCCGGTCGAGATAAACGTCATCTCGTCGGCGTCTCCCGCGCGCTCGACGACGTCGGCCGTATCGCCGCCGCCCACGACCGTAGTCGCGTGTGTGTCGATGATGGCGTGGCTCATTTTGATGCTGCCTTTGCTAAATTTATCCATCTCAAAAACGCCCATCGGCCCGTTCCACCAGATGGTTTGCGCGTCGGCGATGACCTCTTTAAATAGCCTAATCGACGCCGGCCCGATATCTAGCCCCATCCAGCCACTTGGGATCTCTTGGGCTGGGACGTATTTTACGGCGCTTTCTGCCGAAAAGGTCTGAGCCGCGACGACGTCCACCGGCAGGTAAATTTTAACGCCAAGCTCCCTGCCCTTACGCAAAATTTCGCGCGCATCGCCCAAGAGATCTTCTTCGAGTAGCGAGTTTCCGATATTTTCGCCGAGCGATTTTAGAAACGTAAACGCCATGCCGCCGCCGATTATCAGCTTATCCACGCGCGGAAGCAGGTTGTGTAGGGCTTGCAGCTTGCCGCTTACCTTGCTGCCGCCCACGACCGCGACGAACGGGCGCGCAGGGTGCTTAATGAGATTTTGGGCGAAATTTATCTCCTTTTGCAGCAAAAATCCCGCCGCTTTATGTTTCTCGTCGTAAAATTTAGTGATCGCCTCGACCGAGCTGTGCGCCCTGTGGCAGACGCCAAACGCGTCGTTTATGTAAAATTCGCCGTATTTAGCGAGCTCGCCGGCTAACGCCTCGTCGTTTTTGGTCTCTCCCTTTTCAAAGCGCAAATTTTCAAGAAGTAAAATTTCGCCAGGTTTTAGCGCGGCGGCTTTAGCTTTGGCGTCCGCTCCGATGACGTCCTCGGCAAATATCACGTCTCTATCAAGTAGCCTCGAAAGCCTCTTTGCCACGCCTCGCAGCGAAAATTTCTCCTCAAAGCCGTTTTTCGGTCGTCCTAGGTGGCTAGCCAAAACCACGCTGCAGCCGTTATCTAGGCAGTAGCGGACAGTAGGGATCGCCGCGCGAATTCGGCGATCGTCGGTGATGTTTAAAAACTCGTCCATCGGCACGTTAAAATCGCACCTGATGAATACTTTCGCGCCGTTAAGTCCCAGATCGTTGATCGATAAAATTTC
>NZ_CALIII010000275.1 GCF_938018145.1 uncultured Campylobacter sp. | reverse complement strand
AAATCGCAGCAAAAATCTGACGGCGAAAAAATCGCAAGGTTTTTTTGAAAGGGCGCTTTGGTTTAACGTCGATATCGCGATCAGCCTTTGCACGGGACTTGTTTTGCTCTATGCTGGGACGATGGATTTTTGGTTTTCGCCTTTTGCTGGGATTGCCGGCTTGATAATCTTGCTCGGCGGAGTCTGCTTTAACGTGTTTTATAAAAAAGATTAGCCTTCGGCGCGGCTTAGCAAATTTGGTACGGAAACTTCAAATTTTAGCCTGCTCGCCGTAAATTTGACGCTCAAATTTAGCGTGTCAAATTTGAGCAAGGCAAGCGGACTCGTCAAATTTCAAGCCTTACAAAAACGCTTGCAAATTTTCGCCGGGCGGTAAATCGCGAAAATAACGGCGATAAAGCTTAAATTTAGCGCGACCTTCGTGATTTATAGCGAGGCAAATTTACGCGTAGCAAGGCTAAAATGCGCCAATCAAATTTAGCCTAAATTTCGCAAAAACTCCGCATACTCTCTGGCGCCGCGCTCTAAATCGTCCTGGCTTGATACGTAGTCCACGCCCGGGGTCTCCTCGGCGCCGTAAAATGCGAAAAAGTCGCGGTAGTCGGCGCGAAAATAGTATTTAAACGCAAGCTCAAACGGCGTAAGAACCTCGCGCAAGCTAAAATGATAGCGTCCTTGCGGGCAGTAGTCGCTCTTTTTGATGCCCGCAGTCACGGCTAGTGCGACCTTGCGGCCCGCGATACCGTCCGAGCCGCGCCCATAGGCAAAACCGTGCGTCATCACCGCGTCGATCCATGATTTTAAAATCGGAGGGCAGGAGAAGTTATGAAGCGGAAACTGCAAAACGAGGGCGTCGTGGGCTCTGATGAGCTCTTGCTCGCGCGCGGCGTCGATATCGCCGCTCCCGAAACCTGCGTCAAATCATGAACGCTAAAGCGCTGCGGCTCTTTGAGAGCCTCTTGTAGCAGGCGTTTGTTTATGACCGAGTTTTGGATGCCTGGGTGAGCTAAGATGATTAGAGTTTTCATTTTTCTCCTTTTTAATCGAGTAAATTTTATCAAATTCGGCTTAAATTTTAGCGGAGCAAATTTGATGTAAATTTAGATTATTTTTACAAAAACGCTTGCAAATTTCGCAAATTTTCTTTTATGGATGCGGGGCGGTAGAGCGCTGAGATAACGGCGATGTAGTCTGGATTTAGAGCGGTGATTTGCGCGATATTTGCTGCTTTTATGCCGCCGATTACGCAAACCGGGATACGTAAAATTTCCTTTGCGCGCCTGATCGTTTCAAATTTACAAAGCGGGGCGTTTGGTTTGGTTGGGCTCGCAAACACGGC
This sequence comes from uncultured Campylobacter sp., assembly GCF_938018145.1. Lineage (GTDB taxonomy): Bacteria > Campylobacterota > Campylobacteria > Campylobacterales > Campylobacteraceae > Campylobacter_A. Next base: position 1,248 of record NZ_CALIII010000275.1, on the reverse strand, counting down.
GCCAAATGCTGCGTACGAAGCACCCTCGTCCTGTGCTTTTAGGGCTAAATTTAGATCGTCATAGCAGCTAACGCCGATAAATGCGTCCTCGCCTAAGATCTTTCTAGCAGCTTTTACTCCGCCGTCATCCTTGCCGATATGCACGGCGTTTGCGCCTATTTTGGCGGCAAATTTGACGTCGTCGTTTACGATAAATCTCGCGCCGTAACGCTCGCAAAGCTCTTTTAGCGCAAGAGCTACGCGCTTGTTTTTGGGCTCAAGTTTGGTGCGGTACTGCAAAAGCTTCACCCCACACTCTAGCAGCTCCCCGGCCTGCGCTAGCACGCTACTCTCTGGCGTTAGGACGTCGTCCGTGATAGCGTAAATTTCAGCCACGGTTTGCACCGGCGGCTTTGTGATCTAGTAGCCGCACGCCGAAATTTGAGTCGTGGGCGTTTTTGATCGCGTTTGCAACAAAGGCTTTGGCGCGCTTGATCGCCGTTACCTCGTCTGCCCCGCAAGCCAGGGCGCAGGCGATAGCCGTGGCGAAGCTACATCCCGCGCCGTGCATGATCGTGGGGCGCTCTAGCGTCTCGCCAAATTTAACTATCTCGCCGCTTTTTTTATAAAGCGTATCCTCGCAAATCTCGCTCGTTCGCGTGCGTTTTAGCACGATGTCGCAGGGCAGATCGGTGCTCAAAATTAACCGCTCGCCGTCAAAATTTAACCCCAAAATGCGCGCTTCGTCTAAATTTGGCGTCGCGACGCGGGCGAGACTTAAAAGCTCTTTTAGCGCGTTTATGGCGCCCTCTTGCAGGAGTTTGGCGCCTGATTTCGCCACGCAGACGGGATCTATCACGGCTGGTATGCCGCGGTTTTGCTCCAGCCAGGCTTTGACGCAGGCTATGAGCTGTTCGTTAAAGAGCATGCCGATCTTTACGGCGTCAAATTTTAGCTCGGCGCAGACGGCCTCTAGCTGCGCGTTTAAAAACTCGGGCGTTACGGGCATTACAGCGCTCACGCCGTTTGTGTTTTGCGCGGTTAGAGCCGTGATCGCGGTCGCGCTGTAGCAGCCGTAGGCCTCGCAGGTTTTTATGTCGGCTTGCACGCCGGCACCCCCGACGCTGTCGCTGCCTGCGATGATTAGGATATTTTTTTTAGGATTTTTCATTGTTTTGCCTTGAGCGGTTTTTGTTAAATTTATCTTTGGGCGAATTTATCTGTCGCCAAAATCCTTGCCAAATTCGACTCCGAGTTCCTTTAAATTTA
>NZ_CALIII010000274.1 GCF_938018145.1 uncultured Campylobacter sp. | reverse complement strand
GTTACGTCCTGCGCCTTTTGGCTGATGGCATTCATAGAGCTGCTCATCTGCTCGATCGCAGCCGCGCTCTCGTCGATCGCGCTTGCTTGCTTGCTTGCGCCTTGCGTTAGCTCTCTCATAGAGTCGGCTAGCACTTTTGCCTTCTCTTCTAGGCTTTGAGCTTCGCTTAGATTTTCTCTTAGCATGTTGCACACCGCGTCGCCTGCGCTTTGTAGTCCTAGCATCATATCGCGCAGGTCGCTTTCGATGTCGTCTTTTATATCCACGCGGGAGGTGTAGTCGTTTTTATTGTATGCGTTTAGCACAGCGGCGATATCTTTTAAATTTGACGAGATGGAGGCAAAGAAGCGGTTTAGTAGCTCTTTTAGCTCGACTAGCGCAGGGTTGTTAGGCGTCTGGGCGATCTTGGCGCCGAGATTTCCTCTGATCATCTTGTTTGCTACGCCGTTTAGCTCGTCGATCATCGCGCTATCTTTTTTGATACCGTCGATGACTTTGTCGATGTTTTCGTTTATGGCGTAGCTCATTAGTCCAAATTCGTCTTTCGTAGTAACTTTTAGTTTATCAGGAGCTTTTTGCGTCTCGTAAGTGATAAATTTAAACGTATCGTCAAGCTTTTCTTGGATAGTTTTTATCGGGCTTAGCGATTTTTTAAGCAGTACGTAAACAAATAGCGAAAGAGCGATGATAAACACCGCGGCTAATATAAGCTGAGCTTTTAAGAGCGGCAAAGTGTGATTTGAAAAGGTATTCGCACCAATAGCCGCAACCACTAGCCAGCCATCTTTATTTAACTCTAAAACCTTAGCTGTTACGTTTTCGCCTTTAGGATTTACATAAGGAATAAGGCCATTTGAATCAAAATCTTTATTTGCTAGCTTGGTTGATATAGTCTTAGCAAATTCCGGTGTTTTGCCTATAAACTGAGGATCGCTATGGATTAAAACTACGCCACCTTTATTCATTAAATAAATATAACCGTGATCGGTTTTACCCATATCTAAAATTTTCTTACTTAGAGCGTCGATTTGGATATCAAAACCGATCGCGCCTACAAATTTGCCGTCCTTTACGACCGGCGCGGCAAAACTTATAACCAGCGCGTTATACGTAGCGGCTTTATAAGGCTCGGTATAGATAGCTCCGTTTTTAGCTTTTGCATCCATATACCAGCCGCGTTTGCGAGGATCGTAGTTGTCTTTTTCCGGAGTTAGTCTAGTGCCGTCCGATTGGAAAAAATATCCGTCGTCTTCGCGACCGAAAAATACAAACGAAACCAAAGAGTTTGCATTGTCTTTTTGAAATTTAGTCTGCGCCATGTAGGCATCGCCATCGTTATCCGTCTTTGCTACTGCCTGGGCGATTTTGTTCGCAACCTCCATGTAGTCGTGAAAAAACGAATCCGTGACCGCGTCGACGTCTTTTAAAATTTGAGCCTGATTTTGGCTAACGAGCTGAACGACCTTGTTCTCGGCCGTATAATAACTAACCGCCGAAATGGCGGCAAACGAAACGATCAGCGCGACGATGAGCATTAGCGCGATCTTATTCGTGATAGAACGCATTTTCTCTCCTTATATTTTTTCTTAAAATTAAAAAATTATTCTACTACTTTCAAAGTTAAATAAAATTGAAATTTAGCATAAACTTAGCTTTAAAAGCAAAATTTGATCCAAATTTATACAAGTCTGCGAATGAAAATATAAGAAAACCGTTTAAAGCGAAAAAAACGGGGTAAAAAATGGGTAAATTCGTATGAAGAAACGGTATAAATTTAATCCAAATTTATACCGTTCCGAGTTAAATTTAACAGTTAAATTTTAAACGCCTCGCCGAGTCAAATTTAACCCGGCGAGGCTTTATTAAATTTAAGCCGCAAATTTAGTTCGCGGTTTAAATTTAGACGAATTTCGGATCGCTAAACGCCGTTAGCTCAGGCGCCTTGCCCGTAAATTTCTCGATATTTACGAGCGCGGTGTGGCTGATGTTGCCGTTAGCTAGCTTGCTAGTCGGGATATCGATAGTTAGGACGTTTGGCGAGCCGTTTTTGCAAAGACCCGCGTCAAATCCGTCGTACCATACGCCCTCAGCGAGCTTAACGACGCCCTCTTTGATATCTTGCGTCACCAAGGCACCCGCTAGCACTTCGCCGCGCGCGTTAAATACCCTAACCAAATCGCCCGTTTTGATACCTTTTTTCGCGGCGTCTTTAGGGTGTATCCAGATCGGCTCGCGGTTTGCGATCGCGTAGTTTTCGCGCAGAGAGGTTTGGTTTAGCTGCGAGTGGAGGCGATCGGTCGGATGCGGGCTTAGCATGTGTAGCTCGGCAGGTTTATCTTTCATGCCTAGCCACTCGATCGGCTCAAACCACATCGGATGCGCGCCGCAGTCGTCATAGCCCATTTTCTCGATGGTTTCGGAGTAAATTTCGATTAGGCCGCTTGGCGTTCCTAGCGGATTTAGCACCGGATCCTCTCTAAACTCGCCAAATCTCACCCACGTATCGCTCTCAGGCGTCGAGGCAAAAGTTACCGGCTTATTTTCGTTCCAAAACTCCTCAAACGGCTTCATATCGGTTTCAAAATCAGGTATAGCCTTGACCTGCTCGTACGCCGCGCCGTAGTACTCTTTGATCCAGTCAAATTCGTCCTTGCCGTTGTCGGTGTAGGCTACGACTAAATTTTTAGCGTACGCCTTGCAAAGATCGGTGAAAATTTGATAATCGTCGCGCGCTTCGCCGTATTTTTCCACGACTTGCTTCATCGGCACTATGTTCATATTCGAGTAGTCGCCCGTCATCGTTACGTCGTTGCGCTCGTATGCGGTAGTAGTCGGAAATACAATATCAGCCATCTTAGCCGTCGGCGTCCAATAAGCTTCGTTTACGACTACCGTGCGAGGTTTGCGCCACGCTTCTAGCAGGCGGTTCGTCTCTTGATGGTGGGCAAAAGGATTGCCGCCGACCCAGTAGATAAAGTCGATATCGGGATACGTGATTTTCTTGCCGTCGTGATCGATCACTTTGCCCGGATTTAGCAGGGCGTCCGCGATACGAGCGACCGGGAATGCATAGTTTGTCGCCTTTTGCAGCCAGCTTTGACCAGTGCCAGCTACTGCCGCGGCTTTAGCGACGAAGCGGCCGTTTGAGTCAAATTCTCCGCTATCGGTGCCGATAAACTCGCCCTCGTCGTTAAATTTACCCACGCTTGCGCTATTTACTCCGCCGATGACCGCGCCCTTGCAAGTCGGAGCGCCGCCGTTTGAGTAGTGGTAGCTAAGGCCAAAACCTCCGCCGGGAAGTCCGATCTGTCCTAGCATCGCCGCCAAAGTCACCATCGCCCAGTGCGGCTGCTCGCCGTGATGCGCGCGCTGCATACCCCATCCGCTCATTATCATCGTGCGGTTAGCGGCGAAGGTATCTGCAAGCTCTTTTATGAGGCTTGCTTGAAGGCCGCAAATTTTGCTCGCCCACTCCAAATTTTTAGGCGTGCCGTCGGTTTTGCCCAGCAGATACGGCAAGAATTTATCAAAGCCGCTCGTATAGGTCTCGATGAAGTTTTTATCGTATTTGCCGCTCTCGTATAGGTAGTGCATCATGCCTAGCATCATCGCGGTGTCGGTGTTTGGCACCGGAGCGATCCACTGAGCCTTGTCAAAGTACTGCGCCGTATCGCTTCTGATTGGGTCTATTATTATGACCTTTATGTCGCTGCGTTTTTTTAGCTCTTCAAAATACTTAAAGCCCTGCTCGTCGGTGCTAGTCCACGCTATGCGAAGGGTTGCCATCGGGTTTGCGCCCCAGATGACGACTACTTTTGAGTTTTCTAGTACCACAGGCCAGCTGGTTTGCTGCTCGTAGACCTCGATGCTACCCACGACGTGAGGCATGATGATCTGGCTGGCACCCGTGGAGTAGTCGCCTAGCGAGCCCACGAATCCGCCGCTAAGGTTCATAAATCTATGAAGCAAAATTCGCGAGTTATGCACGTTGCCGCTTGATTTCCAGCCGTAGCTACCGGCAAATACGCCCTCTAGACCCTTTTGTTTTCTAGTCTTTTTTAGCTCTCTAGCTACTAGTTTTATCGCGTCCTCGTAGCGTACGCGTACCCAGCCGTCTTTACCTCTTAGCTCTGGTTTTGGCGAGTCCGGATTTTCTAGGTAGCTTTTGCGTACCATTGGGTATTTTATGCGTGATTTATAGACCATGTCGGCGGTGTAGTGTTGCAGCGGATTATACACTTCGCTCGTTTTTTGAAACGGCTCTGATTTT
>NZ_CALIII010000273.1 GCF_938018145.1 uncultured Campylobacter sp. | reverse complement strand
TTTTTATAGGTTTTTTTACCGATAGTTTGAGCGGAGCTCAAAGGCGTTTTGCAAAGCAGAGCGCATACTTTTAGCATCTCTTCGCGGTCTAGCATTAAGAGCCTATCATGGTGTTCTTTTTCAAAAGCCGCCTTTTCTTCTTCATAAACTTTATTTGAACGATTATCTTTTTCGTGGCCTTTTTTGGTAAAAATTTTAACGTCTACGACGACGCCTTCCATTGACGCAGTCGCATAAAGGGATTTATTTACCACGTGGCCGGCTTTTTCTCCGAAAATCGCGCGAAGCAAGCGCTCCTCAGGCGTCGGCTTAACCTCGCCTTTTGGAGAAACCTTGCCGACTAGGATCATGCCGGGTTTTACCTGCGTGCCGATTTTTATTATGCCGCTATCATCTAGATGAAGCAAATCTTCCTCTTTGATATTCGGGATATCCTTAGTGATCTCTTCTACGCCGTCTTTTAGCTCGCGGGCTTCGATCTCTTTTTCATAAATATGCACGCTCGTAAACGCATCCTCTCGGATCATTTTTTCGCTGATCACGATCGCGTCCTCATAGTTATAGCCGTTCCACGGCATGAAAGCTATCAGCGCATTTTTACCGATAGCCAGCTCGCCGCGCTCCATAGACGGACCGTCGGCGATGATCTGCCCAGCCGCTACTTTTTTGCCTTTTTTGACGATAGGATGCTGAGAGAAGGTTGTATTTTGGTTGGTTCTTAAATTTTTCTCCATTGAGTAGTGATCGATATATGGACCTGCCTCGTCTTCGCCGAGGATAAAGATGTTTTTATTATCCACCTTTTCGACTACTCCAGCGCGTCTAGCCTTGATGGCTTCCCATGCGTCGCGAGCTACGGTACTCTCCATACCCGTACCTACGATAGGAGCGGACGAACGAAGTAACGGCACTGCTTGGCGCTGCATGTTTGATCCCATGAGGGCACGGTTTGCGTCGTCATGCTCCAAAAACGGAATAAGCGATGCCGCAACGCCGGCTATCATGCCGGAGCAAAGGTCGATTAGCTTAACGTCCTCGCGTTTAGCCAGTATCATCTCGCCGTCTTGTCTGGCCTCGATCAAGTCCTCTACTATATAGCCGCTTTCATCAAGCGCGGTAGAAGCCGGAGCGATAACCAAATTTTCCTCTTGAGTCGCCGTTAGATAAACGATTTCATCGGTTACCTTGCCGTCTACGACTTTTTTATACGGAGCTTCGACGAAACCGAGGTTATTTACCTTTGCATAAGTAGAAAGCGTGTTTATAAGACCGATATTTTGACCTTCCGGAGTCTCTACCGGGCAAATTCTGCCGTAGTGAGTTGGGTGAACGTCGCGCACCTCAAAGCCGGCTCTATCTTTTACGAGACCGCCCTCACCCAGCGCCGAAAGTCTGCGCTTATGCGTAACTTCACTAAGCGGGTTAGTCTGATCCATAAACTGGCTCAACTGACCGCCGGTGAAAAATTCCATTATGGTCGTGGTTATCATTTTTGGATTAACCAAATCGTAAGGCATAATCTCTTCGGTATTACCCAGCGTCGTAAATTTATCTCTGATAGCCTTTTGCATTTTTACAAAGCCTAGGTGAAGCTCGTTTGCCAAAAGCTCGCCGATAGAGCGTATACGACGGTTGCCGAGGTGATCGCGATCGTCGATATGTCCTTGTCCGTTTTTGACCTTTATCAAATATTTTGCCGTTTTTATAATGTCTTCGTTGGTCAAAACCGTTACGTATTCAGGCACCTCAAGCGCTAGCTTGTGGTTCATTTTCATACGACCGACTCCCGTCAAATCATATCTTTCAGGATTAAAGAATAGATCGTTTACGAAAGCGCGAGCAGCGTCTTTAACTACCGGTTCGCCGGGACGCATAACTTTATAAATTCTTATCGCCGCAAGATCGTTTTCGTCATCGACGTTTTCGGTTTGACGTAGTAGTTTGAGCGTCTCGTTATCGGCGATAAATGAATTTATGATCGCATCATCCACGCCTGCAGCCAGGTCGTTTGCTATCTCGATACTCTCTTGATCAGCCAAAATTTTAACCAATTTATTTTCATCAAGCTGTGCAAGAGTATCATAAAGCACCTCGCCGCTGTTTTTATCGATAACCGGGTGAGCTAAAAACCTATTTACCAAAATTTCAGTCGGATATTCGACAAATTTGACGCCGTCAGCGATGATTTTATCAGCCTTTTTCTTGGTTAGTCTTTTACCAGCCTCGTGTAAAACGTTACCCTCTTCATCTTTTATATCGTATTCAACCCTGCCCTGATAATCATCTGGATTAAAAGGCGTCAAAAATTTATTATCTTTTATTGTTAAAGTTTGTATAGGATAAAATAACTTGATAATATCTTGTTTTTTATACCCAAGCGCCCTAAATAGGATAGTTACCGGTACTTTTCTGCGCTTATTTATGCGAACGTAGAGTACGTCTTTAGTATCATACTCGAAATATAGCCAACTGCCGCGATCCGGGATAATCTGAGCGGTGTAAATTAGTTTGTTTACGACAGTCGGACTTTCTTCTTCTTTAAAGATAACGCCGGGACTTCTGTGAAGCTGATTAACCACGACGCGCTCGACGCCGTTAATAATAAATGAAATTCTATCCGTCATCAAAGGAATTTCGCGAACGAAAATTTCTTGCTCTTTTATATCTTTTATGCCGATCTTCTCGCCTGTTTTTTCATCTCTTTCATGAACGATCAGCCTTATTTTCATTTTTAAATTTACAGAATAAGTAAGCCCGCGCTCCATACACTCTCTGATCGTATATTTTGGTTTTCCGATTTCAGAGCTTACGTATTCCAAGCTTAAGCGGTTTTGTGGATCGTGTATAGGAAATATTGATTTGAAAACTTTTTCTATACCGCTTTCGCCTTGATTTTTATCTACGTTTAAAAACTGGTCAAAACTCTTTTTTTGTAATTGTAGCAGGTTAGGAACATCGATCTCTTTGGCAACATTTGAAAAATCAACCCTAAGACGATTTCCTGAGTATAAACTATTTAGCATATTCTACCTCATGGTATAAGTTTGAAAGAAAGTAAATAACCGCACGTCTGCGGCATCTTTGTAAAAATTAAATAAGGAGGCGTCGCCTCCTTTGTAAAAATAAGTGAAATTATTTAAGTTCGACTTTAGCGCCAGCTTCTTCAAGCTCTTTTTTAGCTGCTTCAGCCTCGTCTTTGCTAACGCCCTCTTTGATAACAGAAGGAGTTTGCTCAACTGCGTCTTTAGCCTCTTTAAGGCCAAGGCCTGTAAGAGCGCGAACAACTTTAATAACGTTGATTTTCTTGTCGCCGCCGTCAACTAGAACAACATTAAATTCTGTTTTCTCTTCAGCTGCATCGGCTGCGCCGCCTGCTACTGCGCCGCCTGCTACCATTACCGGAGCAGCGCTTACGCCGAATTTCTCTTCAAATTCTTTTACTAGTTCGCTTAGCTCTAATACTGAAAGATTAGAGATAAATTCTAATACGTCCTCTTTAGTAATTGCCATTTTTTATCCTTTTTATATTATGCTGATTTTTCTTTTTTTTCTTTAAGCGCATTTAGTCCAATAGTGAAATTTTGGATAGGCGCATTCCAAACTTGCAAAAGCATAGCAAGCAACTCATCACGGCTAGGCATCTTAGATAGAGCCTTGACCTTCTCGACACTTGCAACTTCGCCATCGATATGAGCGGTTTTGATTTTAAATAGTTCGCTGTTGGTTTCTTCAAATTTAGCCGCAACTTTAGTAGCTGAAAGCTGATCGCCCCAGATAAAGATATTTGTATCTTTTAAGACCATACCAGACTTTTCAACGTTATTAAGAGCGATATTTGCAAGAGTATTTTTTACGATTTGAACTTTTACGTTTAAAACTCTAGCCGCATCTCTTAATGCTTCAAGTTTTTTAGTACTAAGACCGCGATAATCGCAAACTATAATCGCTTCATTTTCTTTAAATTCAGCTTCAAGTTTACTGATTATTTCAGATTTTTCATTTCTCGTCATCTAGTTTTTCTCCTTTCCGACTAGTGATTTCAAGCAGAGCGGCATAAAAGCGCGATTAAGCAAAAGCCTCTGCTATCTCCAATCTAAGATAAAAATTTATTAGCTAAAAATTAGCGTAGATCCATAAGCTCTTGAGTCTCAAGTAGAACAGAAGGGCTCATAGTTAATGATAAAGCAGCACTCTTAATATATCTACCTTTTGCTGCCGCAGGTTTTTGTCTATTTACCGCTTTGATAAGAGTTGAAATATTATCGTTTAATT
>NZ_CALIII010000272.1 GCF_938018145.1 uncultured Campylobacter sp. | reverse complement strand
TTTATGTTTAATGATTTTATAATCATAGCTATATTGTTTATCGCGATTTTCTTTTTGCCAAAGAGCATTATTTGCGCATTGCAGGGCAGCATATGCTTTAATAGATTACTATATGACCGCTTGGCAATATATTTTAAAGACGGCACGATAATAAATATTTTTATAACCGCAACGCAAGAATATCTAGAAATCAAACGATACTTTTTAATAAATAAAGGTATAAACATAAGCAAGGCAAAAACAGAATTAATAATATTTAGCAAAAGAAAAAACAAACTTGCACAAAGTATCTTTCCATAAATTTAAATCTGCACCTCGCCCAGCAGCCAAAATCTAGCGAGGCGCGAAATTTTATTTCGTTTTTTTAACGAGCTCTCTAAATTTAACGCAGCCTTCCGTATATCCGTAGTCGCAAGCGGTCCCGTAGATATCCATCGCTTTTTTCATATCATTTTCGCTCTTTTCGTATCCTTGCGCGAGCATATAGCAGCCTTGCGAGTCCTTGTGGTCGCAGGCTAGCGAGTAGTATTTGCGGACTTTTTGCGGATCTTTTGCGCCGCCGTATTCGCCGCTGTGATGAGCAGCTGCCCTATAGCACGCCTCGCCGACTCCGCCCTCGCAGGCTTTTTCATAAAGCGCCGCCGCCTTTTCGTAGTCTATCTGAGAGATTTGCCACAGTATGGTGCCCTCGTACACCGCGGCTACGGCCGTGCAGCCGTCCATGTCGCCCATATCGCAGGCCTTTTTATATAGCGCGAAGGTCTTTTCGCCGCCGTCATCGTCGTTATATGAGAGCCCCTGCTCGCCCAAAAACGCCGCCATATAGCAGCCGGCGGCATTTTTATCGTCGTTGCAAGATTTTTCAAACAGTCGTGCGCCGTTTTCGAAGTCCGATTTTTTTAGATAAATTTTCGTAGCTTGTTCAAAATTCCCGCCAAAGGCCGCCGCCGCTAAAAACGCAGCTAAAATAATCTTTCTCAACGCATCCTCCTATTTGCTAAATTTTTTAGATTTGGCGCAGCCGCGACCAAGACCGTTTTCGCAAGCAAGACCGTAATATTTAGCCGCCTCGGTGCTATTTTTAGGCGTTCCGTCGCCTGACTCGTAGATGTCCGCCGCGTTGTAGCAGCCCTCGGCCTCTCTCGCTTCGCAGGCTAGTTTATAGTATTTTAGCGCATCGGCGAATTTTGAGGCGCTATCGTGCTGTTTAGCTATCTTTAGGCAAGCCTCCCCGTCTTTGCTCTCGCATGCTTTTTCATAAAATTCGGCCGATTTTTCCGTGTCGTCTGGCTCTACGACGAAATTGTCATTTGACGGCTTAGAGTCGTAAAAATCGCCTGCCGCCGAGCAAGCTTTAGCGTAGCCAAGATCGCAAGCGCTTTTATAAAGCTCCAAAACTTCGCTGTTTATTCGCGCATACTCGTCATCGTCTTTTAGGTCGTATGTTTGATAGGCTTTTAGCTGCGCGGCTATGTAGCAACCTACGGCGTTTTTATCCTCGCGGCACGACTTTTCGTAGAGTTTGGGCACGTTTTTATCGCCCATATCTTGCAGGTATTTTTTCGTCGCGATCTCAAAATTCGTCTGCGCGGCCGCCAATCCGGCTAAAATCAAAACAAGATAAATTTTCTTAAACATAGCGGCTCCTTATTTTTTGTTTTTATAAAGTTTTCTAAAATCGGCGCAAGCTCCCCTAGAGCCGTAGTCGCAAGCTAACCCGTAAAAATCCATCGCCTTTATCTCATCTTTTTTCACACCCTCGCCCCTTTCGTACATATCAGCTAGCGCGTGGCAGCCGCTCGCGTCCTCGTACTTGCACGCGGTTTCGTAAAATTTAGACGCTTTGGCTAAATTTTGCTCGGTACCCCCGCTGTTGTAGTCGTAGTATCCGGCCACTCTCGCGCATGCGGCGCCTACTTTGCCCTCGCAAGCTTTTTCGTGAAATTTCATCGCCTTTTTATAGTCGGTTTCCTGTCCGGCCTGTCCGTTTTCGTAGATATCGCCCAGAGATTTGCATCCGTCCATATCTCCCGCGTCGCAAGCCTTTGAAAACTGCTCGAAGCCTTTTGCCTCGCTAGAGTTTTGCGAATAGGCGTTAATGTTTATAAAGCCCGCGGCATAGCAGCCTACGATATTTTTCTCCTCGTAGCAAGACTTCTCAAAAAGCTTTAAGGCGTTGTCGTAGTTGTTTTGAGCTAGCTCCGCACTCGCCTCCTCGAAAGCAGGCACGGCGGCAAAAGCCGCGGACGCCAAAAAAGCGACGCAAACTATTTTCTTTAGCATTTGTTTTCCTTAAATTTGATTATTTTTCGTGAAATTTGAAATTTGACACGAACTAACGGTTAAATTTGGCAAAAAACCACATAAAAGCAAACATCAGCCCCGTAGCCTTGGTTTTGGTTTCGTCAAACATAAACTCCCGCGCCCGCTCAAGCGGCACGTAAACAGGCTCGATATTTTCGCCGTCTATGCCGCCACCCTCGCCGATCTTCATCGCATCGTTTATCGTAGCAAAAAACATCGTCTGCTTCGCTCCGCCAAATCCCAGCGCGCCGCGGGTGGAGGTTATGCGCTCCACCTTGCTCACGGCAAAGCCCGTCTCCTCGGCGATCTCCTCGATGACGGTCTGCTCCTCGCTCTTGCCTTTATCCATCAGACCCGCGCAAAGCTCATATGTGTAGCCCTCGTCGCCCTTTTGCGTCAAATTTAGCTCGCGTCCTTCTTGCAGGTTAAACCAAACGGCGGGGCGAAACTGCTTAACCAGCAAAAACGCGTCCTTGTCCTCGTGATAAAGCAGCACCGAGACGCTGTCGTGAGCCTTGATACACTCCCATCTGACGGACTTTTCGCACAGATCAAAGGAAATTTGATACGGCTTTACGTAGCGCGGGGAGGTTAAATTTTCTATCTTGATATTTTTTACAGAAGTATCCATTTTGCCAGTCCTAAAAAGCTAAAAAAGCCGACCGTATCGGTAACGGTGGTAAGCAGCACGGCAGAGCCGACGGCGGGATCGATGTCAAATTTCTTTAAGCTTAGCGGTATCAAAGTACCGAAAAATCCGGCGAAAAACAAATTTATCAACATCGAAGCGCCGATAACTACGCCAAGCATCGGGCGGTTAAACCACAAAGAAGCGATAACGCCCATCAAAAACGCAAAGGTTAGTCCGTTTATAAGCGCGATGCCGACCTCGCGTTTTAGCGCATTTGCGGCGTTTTTAAACTCGATCTCTCCCAGAGTTAGTCGGCGCACGGTAACCGTAAGCGCCTGCGTGCCGGTGTTTCCGCCCATGGATGCTACGATTGGCATCAGCACCGCGAGCGCTACGTAGCTAGCTATAGTCTCGTCAAAAAGCCCGATGATCGAGGAGCTAATAAGCGCGGTAAATAAATTTATAAGCAGCCAAACGGCGCGCGCGCGAGTGGCCTTAACCAGGCTCGTATCCTCTTCCTCAGCTTCGTCGTCGACGCCGGCTAGGTTATAAATTTGCTCCGTGGCGCTTTCTTTTATAAAGTCGTGGATGTCGTCAGTGGTGATACGACCGAGCAAATAGCCCTTGCTATCGACGACCGCGATCGAGTTCATATCGTAGTTTTCGACCGTTTCTACGACCGTCTCGATAGGCTCGTTATCGACGGCTACATTGGGTTTGTATTTATCCTCTTCGCTCTTTGCGATGATCTCTCTTAAGGTTTGGTTAAAGTCAAATAGTATCAGATCCTCAAGCGGCACCGCATGGAGCAAAACGCCCTTTTTGTCGGTGATAAAAAGCTGCGAGACGTTTTCTAGTTTGCCTTCTTCTTTCTCGCGCCTTAGCCGCTCGACCGCCGTTTTTAGCTGCTCGTCGATATGCGCGCTAAAAAGCTCCGTCTGCATGAACGCGCCCGCTTCGCCCTCGTCGTAGCTGCGGATACGTAAAATCTCCTCCTGATCGTCCTTGTCTAGGCCGTCAAAGAGCTCCTTGGCCTTTTGTTCGTCGATCTCCTCGATATACTCCAAAAGCTCGGCGGCGTCGTCGCTCTCTAGCTCCTCGATCGCCTCAATGATCTTGTCGCTGGGTATCTGCTCGATCACGTCCTTTAGCATGTGATCTGGCATCTCGATCGCTACGTCGCCCAGGATCTCGGGGTCGAGCTTTTCGAGATACTCGCCAAAGAGCTCCTCATCGTGCTTTTTGAGCGTTTTTAGGTGCTGGGCGAGGTCGGCGGGGCTTAGCTCCTTATCGATCGTCTCGTTTAGGTGCGAGTCTAGCAGTTCTTTGGCTTCGTTTAATTGCTCGTTTTCTTCCATCATTTACTCTTTTTGTCGCTTGACTCGGCGGTTTTGCCTTTTGATTTTGCCTTTTTATCGGCGGCGTCTTTTTGCTTTTTAGACTTATCTTTGCTGGCGTTTACGTCTTTTTTCTTTTTGGACTCGGTTTTGGTTTCTTTATTTGTTTTGTCCTTTTTCTTATCCGTCTGTTTTGTTTTGTCTTTATTTTTAGCGGACGAATTTGACTCAGATTTTTTCGCCTCTTTGCTTGATTTTTTTGGCTCAGTCTTGCTTGCCGCCTTGTTTGACGCTTTTGCGGAGGTCAAATTTGACTCCGGTTTTGCTGATTTTGCCGCGGCTAAATTTGCCGTTTCGTTTGCGTCCGTTTTGGTCCCAGAGGAGTTGTTTTCGGCTTTAGGCTGCACGGTCAAATTTGACTCTGTTTTAGTTAAATTTGAGTCCGTCAAATTTACATCGTCGGCGCTGCTTGTAAGCTCGCTCGTCAAATTTGCTTCGGTTTTGGTCGCATTGTCTTCCTTGTCGTCACCCTTTGTCTCTTTTGTCAAATTTATATCGGTTTTTAAAGAGCCGATGTTAGTTAAATTTTCCTCTGCCCTTTTCGTCTCCGTAGTTAAATTTAAATCTCCGCTAGAAAAGGTAGAATTTGCATCCGTCATCGTCAAATTTACGTCTGCTTTTGGCTCGGTTATAGGATGCTCCCAGTCCATCGCCGCATCAAATTTTTGCTCTTTTTCAGGGATTTCATCCTTGTTGGCATACTCTTTTATCTTGTTTTCAAACTGCTTTATATATTTTTGAAATTTAGCGCTTTCATTTAAGGCAAATACGCTTTTAGCTACCTTTATCTCGGTCTCCGGGTTTATAGCGTTACCGTTTTTATAAACGCCGAAATGCAGGTGCGAACCCGTACTCATACCCGTGTTTCCGACATATGCGATGAGCTGACCTTGCTTAACTTTTACTCCGCTTTTTATACCTTTAGCAAAGCCGCTAGTGTGCGCATATAGCGTCTCGTAACCGCTAGTGTG
>NZ_CALIII010000271.1 GCF_938018145.1 uncultured Campylobacter sp. | reverse complement strand
GCAGTTGCCGTCAAGCGGCTTGATCGAAAAGACGTTAAAGCTAGTGGGACTTGGCAAACTCATCAAAAACTCGCCGTAAGTCATCTGATCTACGCTGTGCAGGCGGATTTCGACGATACTTCTCATAACGCTTGAAATTTGAGAGGCCAAGTTTCTCGCAAGCTTATCGTGTATGCCCTTTATAGCGCGTAGTTGTTCTTTGCTGACGCGGTTTGGGCGTTTAAAATCATAGATTATTACCTGGCGCTGCTCTTCTTTGCCGCCCTCACCGATCGACCCGCTCGCCTCTTCGTCATCTACGACTTCTAGTAGCGCGTCTATCTCTTCTTGACTTAAAATGTCCGCCATTATTTGCCCTCAAGCTTTTTTCTTATTTTTTCCATCAAGCGCTTATGGATCTGCGATATCCTGCTCTCGGTGATCTGCAAAATTTCGCTGATCTCCTTTAGACTCAGCTCCTCGTAATAATAAAGCTGCACGATGAGCTGGTCGCGCTCCTCAAATTCGTTTAAAATTTGAGCTATCTTTTCTATCAAGTCCTCTTTTTCGATCCGTTCTAGCGTATTTTCCTCGCTCATTAGCTCCATTTGATCGTCGATGTTTAGGACGGCGACGACCGCGCTCACGTTTCTTGCTTCGCTTACTTTTTCTACTTCGATACCAAGCTTGCCCGCGATATACGCATCGTCGGGTTCGCACTCAAATTTATTAAAATACTCATCCACCAAAGCCTCGATAGACTTTACCAAAGTGCGGTCCGAGCGGCTAACCACGTCAAGTCCGCGTAAAAAATCAAGCATCGCGCCGTAAACTCGCTTTTGCGCGTAGCCCCAAAACGAGTCGTTTTGCTCTTTGTCGTATTTTCTAGAGAGCTTTACCATCTCCTCAAGCCCCGCGCCTATCAGGTCGCTAACGTCGATATGAGCGGGCAAGCGCTCCTTTAGCCTAAAAGCCATCGCGCGAAGAGCGGGCATATAGGCTAGTACGATGTCGTCTTGCTCTTTTTTTATCGTCTGGGCGTATGGATTAAGCGGCTTTTGCATTACTTTCGTTGCTCTTATTTAACGTTTGTTTTATCAGCATATTTTCGCTGGCGAGCTTGTTTAAGAGATTATCTATTCGCTTTTCTCTAAGGGCTAGTTCGCCAATAAGATAATCAGCCCTCTGCTCGTATAGTTCCTTATCAAACCGCCTTTTTAGAGACGATCTGGCGTCTAAATAATTTATAATAACCACGTGTACCAAAAGATAGAAAAAAAACGTAATGAGAAACGTATAAACCAGCATATCTATCGGGTCGCTCAGCTTTAATGCCGAAAAAGTCACGCCGATGAAAAATCCGCAAACCGTAAAAAATGCTATAAAATTTTCCGCTCTCAAAGTAAAATCCTAAATTTAAAATTGCTCCATTAGCCGCCTAAAAAAGCCGCCAAAGCTGTTGTTCGTACTTGGATTAAGCACTTTTTGTTCCAATCTATAAAGTAGCTTTGACGCCACCTGCTCAAGCTCCATGCTCGCGGCATCGTATCTGCTGTCGTCGGTAAAAAGCGTGCGCTGTTTTATGCTGCGAGAGACGTTTTTATCCTCGCTGATAGCGCCCAAAAACTCCAAATTTAGCGGATTTTCGATATTTGCCTTAGCTACTTTTCGCACATGTTCAAATATCCTAACAGCCTCTTTTTCGCTCCTCACCATGTTAAAAAGCATTAGCAAGTTGTCTTTATTTTTAGAGGTGATTTTGATGACGGCGTAGGCGTCGGTTATCGCGGCGGGATCGGGCACGGTGACTACTATAACCTCGTCTGCGGCCTCCAAAAACAGCTGCGTGTTTCCGCCGATACCGGCCCCCGTGTCGATGATAATAAAATCAAGATCGTCAAGGCTCGAGGACTCCTCAAAAAAGCGCTCGTATAAAAATTGGTTGTTAAATTTAAGTATCTCGTCTCCGCTCTCGCCCGGAATCAGCGTCAAATTCGGCTTTACCTCGATCAAGATATCCTTTAGCGAGCACTCGCCTTTTAGCACGTGGAGCAAATTTTTGCTTATGCGCACGTTTAAGATGACGTCTAAATTTGCTAGCCCTATGTCCGCGTCAAAAAGCGCGACTTTGTAGCCGTTTCTAGCGAAGATATTTGCCAAATTTGCGCTTATGGTGCTCTTGCCAACGCCGCCTTTGCCGCTAGTTACGGCGATGAAGCGCGTGTTTTTCGCATTTGATCTAGAGGCTACTATATCTTTTAGTTTCTCGGCTTGAGTGTTCATTTTTTATCCTTATTAAACCCTTGCAAGAGGCAATCGACCAAAAACTCGCTCTTAGCAACCATGATATCATCAGGCACCTCTTGTCCTAGACAAAAGAAGCTAACGGGTTTATTTATCTCGTAAACTAGCGAAAATACGTTACCGAAAATTTTGGTTTCGTCAAATTTGGTGATGATCAGAGTGTCGATATCAAGGAAGCTAAAGCCGTTGTAAATTTCAAGCATATCATCGATCTTTGAGCCCGCCGAAAGCACCAAATTTACGTCTATTTGTGCGTCGCTATGCTTTAAAAACATTTCAAGCCTAGCTAGTTTTTCTTTATCGTACTGCGAGCTGCCCGTGGTATCTATGAGGATCACTTCGCAGTGATTTAGCTGTTTTAGCGCGTTTTTAAAATCCTCCACCTCGATAACGTCAAGGATCGGTAGCTTCATCATCTTTGCGTATTGAAACAGCTGCTCGACCGCGCCGATACGGTAGGTATCAAGCGTGATGATGCCCGTTTTCGCGCGTCTGCCCTCGCCGTATGCAAATCTCGCCGCAAGCTTGGCTAGAGTCGTAGTTTTACCCACTCCGGTAGGCCCCACCAGCATCATGATCTTTTGTTTTCTATTATCCTCTTCGCTCCTGCACGGTAGCATCTTTCTAAGAAGCGAGCTAAAATATCTCCTAACCGCTGTCGGATTGGCCTTCATCTGAGGCGACATATTTTCCGCGGTTATTTTCATTATCTGCTCTAGGTGCTCCTCCTTCATGCCGCTATTTTTGGCGTCTTTGTAGATGCCGGCAAACTCTGGCGGTATAATTAGGTTGTTTCTGGCACCCGCTCGCTCCTCCCAGAACATATCGGCTATCATATTTACTTTTTCACTGAGCGCACTTACCTGTCTTGCGACGTCGTCGATCTTTTTGTCGTAAATTTGATCCTGACGGCCGGGCGCGGTTTCGATATTTGCTATCTGGCTTATCTCTTTTGCGGCTTTTGAGATGTTTAGGAGTATGTCCTCGCCGCTGTTTTGAGCGGTTTTGTAGTTTTGATTCCCCGGCGCGGTTCTTGCGGAGTTTTGAGTCAAATTTACCGCCGCTTTGGCGTTTTGCTGCTCGGCTCTAAAAAGCTCGCGCTCGTCTAAAATAATCTTTTGCGGCCTTTCCTCTTTTGCTGCCTGAGCGCGCAAAAACTCCTCGTAGCCCTTTAAATTTTGCTTTTGTGGCTGATTTTTTTTCTGCTCGCTCGCGTCCTCTTCGACGCTAACTAAAATTTCATAAAGCGGCTTTTTGTTTATCGTCTTTGGCTGAATTTGCTTCGTCGTTACCAAGATCGCCCTCTCGCCGCACTGAGCCTGCGCCTTTTTTAGCGCCTCCATACTGCTCTCGCCGGTAAACGTATAAAACTTCGTCGCCAAATCTTCTCCTTCGTTTCTCGCTAAATTTAGCTGCCTTTAGCCCAAATCGTCGCGGCAAAGGCTATGCATTTTCCGTTCCCGCTTCAAATTTAGGCTTTGCGCCGCTAAATCTTAAAATCTCACTCCGCTTTTGCTAACGCGCTTCATCGTCCCAAGCGGCAAAATCACGCTAGCCCTGCTTTGCGCGCCGGGATGCGGTAGCACCAGCCGCGCATCGTTTCTGTTTCGTCCGCTAAAATACAAAATATCTATATCAAGCGTCCTGGGCGCGTTTTTAAAGCTTCTCACGCGTCCAAAACGCCTCTCTAAATTTGCCGTTATTTTTAAAATTTGCCTCGCGGCAAGGCTCGTTTGCACAAGCATTACGGCGTTTGTGAAATCAGCCTGCTCCTTAAACCCAAACGCCTCGTTTATGAGGAGCGCCGAGTTTTCCACGACGTGAAACCTGCTATCTCGGCTGAGTTTAAAATGCAGCCGACAAAATCGTTTTTTCACGTCGCCGATATTGCCTCCAAGCCCCAAAATAACGCTATTTTTAAAGCCCGGTCTAAAATCAAAAACCTTCGGGAAAAAGAGGCATTTGCTAAAGCGCCTCGCCCCCGCTACTCTCATAAAATTTCAGCCCCGTTTTCGCGCACGACCACGACGTCCTCGATGCGCACGCCAAATTCGCCGGGCAGATAGATCCCCGGCTCCACGCTAAAGACCATCCCCTCTTTTAGCACGGT
>NZ_CALIII010000270.1 GCF_938018145.1 uncultured Campylobacter sp. | reverse complement strand
GTTTGCGGAAAAATTTCCCAGTTTCATTTGCACTCCTTTTAAATTTGACTCGATTTTAGCGAAAATTTGATTAAAATTTGCTAGCGACGAGTACAACGTCAAATTTGAGCGTTTTAAGCAAATTTACCGTCTAAATTTTGCCTTGCCTCGAGGTTTTGTCGCTGTTTCGTTTTCTACCGCTTTTGCGCGGCTTTTATACTCGTAGGCTTTGCCCACGATCGCCGCCAAAATCGCAACCGCCATAAATATCCAAAGATAATACCTCTCCTCGCCGTCATAACTAGTAACCGCCTCAAAAACCAGCTCGCCTTGCGCCGGTACGAGCCGCCCATCTTTTATCATCTTGCGGATATCCTCGCTGCCCAGATTTTTGCCGCGCGGATCATACGGCCGCGTCAAGATCTCTATGGCGGCAGTATCCACGATCTCGTAGACGCTAGAGTCTATGAGCTGCCCCGTCCCAAGCGCGTCAAAATAGTAAATTTTATCGCCGTTTGCGTAAACAGCGCCGTATACGCCGTTACGCACGAGCCCTATTTTGCGCCATTGCTCGCTCGTTTTAAGCCTAAAAAGCTCGGTATGGCGCGAGCCCAAATGCCTGCCGTTTTTAGTTCTATGCCACACTTCGCGGCTCTGCACGAAATAGGTCTGAGCGCCGCTAATAAAAACGCTACCCGCAAGCGGCGAAATTTCACCCGCAAAAGGATCGTCTCCCGCGCGTTTTAGCTCGCCGCTTTCGCCGCCGCTATGACGCTGCCAAAAGTAAATCCCGCCCTTGCCGCGAAAAAGTAGATGATAGGCGTGCGCGCCGGAGACGCCAAAGGGTAGCGAGTAAGGCGCAAATTTGGGCGCGAACTCATGCTCATCTGCATAAACCGCGCCGCTAGAAGGCTCCAAAAGATAGTGTGTGCCGTTGAAATACGCCGCCTCGTGCAGCTCTGCCGTAAATTTGACCGCGAGCCGTGAGCTCTTAAAATAGACGTTTCGTCCGTCCGTAACGTAAAAATCGCTAGCTCGTCCGCGCGCGTCTAGCACGTATCTTAGTGCTCTAGCGTCTGCGCCGTCTAGCTGCTTGCCCTCAAAATATACCTTGCCGCCTTCGCCGCGCAAAGCCACTTTTTCCTCCGCGAAACCGAAATCTAAAATAGGGGTTAAATTTACGCTAGAAACGCGCTGGGTTTTATAGATATAGCTTTGCGGTTTATCAGCACCAAATATCGCGTATGCCATAGTTTGAACCATCTCGCTAAAGCCGCCTAGCTCGTAGTTTCTCTCGCCTACGTCGCTACAAAAATAGCTAATCTCTCCGTCCGTGAAATATCCGTTGCCAATCGCCCTGGCGCGAGATGGATCTAGCCCGGTCATCGCAAGATTGCCGCAGTAAACGGCACTTTCGTCAGCGCCGACGTTTCTGCCGCGGTAACCACCTGGCGCAAGGACCTTAAATTTATCCGCCCGCACGCCCTTTAGCTCAAATTTGCCTCCGCTTGGGATGAGCGCGTAAATTTTACCCTGCGGCGTAGCGTAAAATTCGCTGTTACCTATCTGGGTAAAATCATTCTCCTCCTCGTAGCTAGCGACATAAACCATGAAAAATACCGTAAAAAGCACAGCAAAAAGCGCAAATAAGCAAAGTAGTATAAATTTTTTATCTTTCAAAGTGCCGCCTATTTTTAGAAGCTCTGATGTTTATCGAACTCAAATTTTACGCAAAATGCCTCAAAATTTTAAATTTTCCTATCGCATGGTAAGCTAGCGACCAGACAAGGAAGCAAATACAAATAAGCCGAATAATATCGGTAAAATCGCGAATCTCAAATCTGCCCGTAATCAAAGAAAAAATCACTCCGCCCGCGATACAAAGAGCAAGAAGCGTCAGCGAGATAAAAACCGCAATGTTTATAATTTTTGCCGTCTTGCTCTTATTTTCGCTATTTTTAGCCAGGGTTTCAAGCAGGGTTATTCTATTTATAAAGCCGTCTCTTTCGTACTCTACGCGCACGAGATCGCCCTGTTCCAGACTAAAATCCGCCGAAAAAACGCCGCTAAATTTAATCCCGTCCAGCTCAAAACTAGCGCCGATGAACTCGTCTCGCTTAATCGTACGTAAATTTAGAGCGCTAACTCTGCCCGTTTTAGTTAATTTTTTCAAATTTGCTCCAAATTTTCGGCGATTTCCAAGACTTCAAAGTATTCGTTCTCTAACGTTTCAAGCTCGCTTTTGGCCGCTTCTAGGTCGTTATAAAGCGCGGTTAGGCCGATTTGCTGATAGATTTTAGGATCGCTAAGGCCGGCGTTTAGCTCTTTTATCTTGGCCTCTAGCGCGGCGATTTTTTCGGGGTGCGAGGATAAAATTTGCGTTTGCTTGTAGCTTAGCTTCGCGCCGGTTTTGCTCTTTTGTTTTTGCGCTTGCTCGGCTTCGCTTGCCAGGCTTGCTTCAAATTTACCAAGCTCGGCTAATTCGTCTTCTAGCTCGAGATAGACGCTGTATTCTTGATGTAGCACCTCTATTTGAGTGCCCTCAAAGGCCCATAGTTTGTGCGCGATCTTATCGACAAAGTAGCGGTCGTGGCTCACGATGATTATGGCGCCTTCAAAGCTTTGCAGGTAGTCTTCAAGGATGTTGATAGTTGCGATATCCAGGTCGTTTGTCGGCTCATCTAGCACGAGCACGTCGTACTCCTTGCTAAAAAGCAGCGCGAGCGCAACGCGGTTTTTCTCGCCGCCACTTAGAACGCCGATGGGTTTATCGAGGAATTCTTTAGGAAATAGGAAATTTTTAAGGTAGCCGTAAACGTGCATATTTCGCCCACGCACCATGACGTGATCGCCGCCGTTTGGGCAAAAGGTCTCGATGAGACTCTTATCGTCATCCAGCGCGCTTCTAGACTGATCAAAGTATCCCACTCGCACCTCGCCGCGCTTGATCTCGCCGCTGCTTGGCTTTTCAAACCCGAGTAAAATTTTAATAAGAGTGCTTTTGCCGCTGCCGTTTCGTCCGACTATCGCGATACGCTCGCCTTGCAAAACGCGCGCGTTAAAATCACTAAAAAGCTGCTTGCTGCCGATAGTTTTGCTTAATTGCTTGATCTCAAAGAGCATCTTTTTGCGGTTTACGCTTTGCGTTTGGTTAAAATTTTTACTCGCGCGCTCAAGCTCGAGCCTAACGCGGCGTATCACGCCCGGATTTTTCTTAGCCTCTTCGCGCATGGCTAGCACTCGCTCTTTGCGCCCTTCGTTGCGTTTTAGACGCGCTTTGACGCCGCGGCGCAGCCACTCTTCCTCGGCTTTTAGCTGTTTTAACAGCGTCTCGTGAGATTTAGCTAGGCTGGCTAGGATTTCCTCTTTTTTAGCTAGATAGTTTGCGTAACCACCGTCAAATGACGCCAGCGCGCCCTCCTCGATCTCGACGCTTCTAGTTGCTAGCGCGTCGATAAAGTAGCGATCGTGCGAGATAAAAACTATCGTCTGGCGCGAGCTTTTTAGCATATCCTCTAAAAATCTCACCATATAGATGTCAAGGTGGTTCGTAGGCTCGTCAAGCATCAAAATATCGGGCCTTTTAAGGATCAAAGCGCCCAGAGCTACGCGGCGTATCTCGCCTCCGCTGAGGCTTGCGACAGCGCGGTTTTCGTACTCTTTTAGCTTAAACTCCTCCAGCACGCGCTCGATCTTGCGCTCGATCTGCCAGCCGTCTTTTGCTTCGATAAATTTGATTAGTTCGTCTTGCCTCGCGTTTAGCTCTTTGTTGTGCGGATCGCGGCCGAGCGCTTCTAACACCGCGGCATACTCGTCGCGCGCGTCGAAAATTTCTTTTAGCTCCAAATTTAGCGCGTCTTTTACCGTCGCCGCATCGTCAAATTTGGGATTTTGCGCGAGCATTTCTACTTTTACGCCGCCTTGCAGGATACGCCTGCCGCTATCAGGCTCTAGCGCGCCCGCGACTAGCTTCATCAGCGTGCTTTTGCCGCTGCCGTTTTTGCCGATGATAGCGATACGCTCGCGCTCGTTTACGCTGAGGCTTATTTTGTTTAAAATTTCATTCGGACCGAATTTTTTACTAACGTCGATAAGGTCGATTAGAGCCACGCGCGAGCCTTAAAACGAGATATGCATGCTAAGCGCGATGATACAAAGCGTAAGCGCCATCGGCACGTAGATATATCTGCCCGTAAAATACCAAAACGCGCCTTGCTTTTTTGCCGCGCCAGTGTTGATCTCGTCCATGATCTCTTCTTTTTTGATGACCCAAAACCACGACACCGCGCCGATCACCGCGCCGATAGGGATGATATAGATCGACACGAAGTCCATCCACGGCCCCCAGCTAGTTATGGCTTCCATATTTACGCCTATGCCAAAGCATATTATGCAAAGCGCGATTAGCACGACGCCGCGCTTTAGGCTAGGAAATTTGTGCATTATCGACTCGGCGACTGCTTCGAACATATTTTGCAGCGAGGTCACGCCGCCAAAAATCACCGCCGTAAATAAAATAATCGCGAAAATTTGACCGCCGGGCATGTCTTGTAAAATTTTAGGCAGCGTTACGAAAAGTAACCCGGGCCCCGCCGCCGGATCCATACCGTAGGCAAATACCGCAGGCAGCATAACAAGCGCCGCCGTCATCGCAGCGATCGTATCAAAGATCGCCGTCTTTTGCGCGCTATCGACGACGTCCTCGTCCTTTGATAGATACGCGCCATAAACGATCATACCAGAGCCCGTGATAGATAGCGAGAAAAAGGCCTGTCCCATCGCCGCAACCCACACCATAGGATCAGCTAGCTTGCCCCAGTCGCTGTGAAAGACGAATTTATACCCGCCAAACGCCCCGTCTAAAAACGCCACTCTGATAGCGAGGATAAAAAATAGCACGAAAAAAAGCGGCATCATGATTTTATTTGTCTTTTCGATACTGTGCGCGCCGAAAAATAGCGTAATTAACGTACCTGCAACGACGATAAAGTGAAACGGCACGACAGAATAGGACGAAAGCGCAAAGGACTCAAACCAAGTGTTCGTATCCACCGTCATCAGCGAGCCCGTGACCGCCTGAAATAGCGCCTTTAAAACGTATGCGATGATGACAGCGTAGCCGATAGCGATACACATCGAGCCAGCTAGCGGTATCCAGCCTAAAATTTTACCGAAAGTGCCCCAGTTTCGGCTCTTCCACGCGTATTCGTATGAGCCTAGCGTGCCGGTTTTAGCGCGTCTGCCGATAGCGTACTCGGCAGATAGCCCCACATAGGAAAATATCGCGATAAAAAACAGATAAACGAGCAAAAACGCGCCGCCGCCGTTCGTACCGACCTTATAAGGAAACCCCCAGACGTTGGCCATACCGATAGCCGAGCCCACGCAAGCGATGATAAACGCCCAGCGTGACGTGAAATTTGTTTTGTGCATTTGATATCCGTTTAGATTAAATTTTTTCAATTATACTTGATTAAGCTAATAAAAAGATTATGCCCTGCTCGCAGGGAAAACGCGCCGCGCCGCCTTAAAACGCTTTAAATTTATATTTGGGTATAATCGCGCGTTATCTAAAATCCACGTTACAAAAGAGAAATTATGAATTTATCGCTCAAAAAGCTCACTATCCCGATATTTTTAGATATGTTTTTGCACTTCGTGACGCTCATCATAAACACCTACATGGTGACTAAGGTCAGCGTCCATTTAGTGGGCGCTATGGGCGCGGGCAATCAAGTCATGGATTTATTTATGACGATCTTTAACTTTTTGAGCGTCGGCTGTTCGGTCGTAGTCGCGCAGGCTCTAGGCGCGCGAAATCACAACCTAGCCAAACGCGTCATACACGCTAGCATCACGTTTAATACGATCATCGGGCTTGGTAGCGCGGTTTTTATTTACTTTTTCGGATTTGAGATTTTAGAGCTTTTAAACGTCCCCGAGCAGCTTCGCGCCCAGAGCTTTGGCTACTTGCATATGCTCGGTATCGCGCTAGCCTTTGACGGCATCGGCATGGTGCTTGCAGCAGTACTTCGCGTTTACAACTTCGCTACCGCCGTCATGCTAGTTTCCCTACTCATGAACGTCATCACCCTTTGCGGCAACGCTATCGCGCTTTTTGGCTGGCTAGGACTGCCAAACTACGGCCTTTACGGCGTCGCGGTTTCGACCGTCGTCGGAAGGCTAGTGGGCGTTATCGTGCTATTTTTAATACTGACCCGCTACGCCAAAGTTAATATTTTCTTTAAACGTCTATTTAGCCTGCCGTTTGCCATTTTGCGTAAAATTTTATCCGTCGGGCTTCCGAGCGCGGGCGAAAATTTGCTCTGGATGGCGCAGTATATGGTGGCTTTTGGCTTTGTAGCGAGCATGGGCGAAGCCAGCCTAAACGTGCAGACCATCTACTTTCAGATCACGCTTTTAATCCTGCTTTGCGGAGCCAGCATCAGCGTGGCAAACGAGGTCATCGTCGGCCACCTAGTCGGCGCGATGAGATTTGACGAGGCCTACTCGCGCACTTTCCGCGCGCTTCGCATCGGCTTTATCGCGACTCTCGCGGTCGTTTTGGCGGCGTATTTTGGCAAATTTGAAATCATGGAGCGGCTAAATTTGACCGAGGAGCTAAAGGCCGTCATGCTGCCGCTTTTTACGCTTTCTATCGCGCTTGAGACGGGGCGAACCTTTAACATCGTTATCGTAAACGCCCTGCGCGCGAGCGGGGATGCTAAATTTCCACTGATGACGGGCGCGGTGTTTATGTGGGGCGTGAGCTTGCCGCTAGGATACTATCTGGGTATCGTGCAAAGCATGGGGATCATCGGCGTTTGGATCGGATTTACCGCTGACGAGTGGCTGCGCGGACTCGTAAATACCTGGCGCTGGAGAAGCAGAAAATGGCAATCAAAACGCCTCGTGTAAAAACCGTTTGCGTAAAATGCGGCGAATTTGACGTCGCGCTAAATTTTAAAAAAGGCGTCAAAACAACCAGGCTAAAGGTCGCTAAAACCGGCGAGATCTCAGTCTCGCTGCCCTTTTACGCCGCGCAAAAATATGCGCTAGAATTCGTGCAAAAACACTACGAATGGCTAAAATCAGCTCACGAGAAAACGCTATCAAATTTGCCGCGCGAGGACGAGTTTAGGCTGCTGGGCGAGGTTTACCGCATCAAATTTGAGCCAAATTTAAAGGGCGTAAATTTAAGACGCTTTGCAGGCGATTCAGAGTTTTTTGACGGCTTAAATTTGAGCGCAGACGGGCAAAACTCGCACCTTTACGGCGCTAAATTTGAGGGCAAATTTGACGCTAGCAAATTTGACCCGCAGCCCAATGATACAAAATTTGACAGCCCGGATGAACACAAATTTGA
>NZ_CALIII010000269.1 GCF_938018145.1 uncultured Campylobacter sp. | reverse complement strand
AGCACAACCTTGCCAAGGTTGGGGTCGCGAGTTCGAATCTCGTTTCCCGCTCCATTTTTTTCTTACTATTTTTTCCCATTTTTTTATTTTCTTCGGATTTAGCGCTTTGGCCGATGTATTGCGTTTCAAACGGCAAAATCACGCTTGCAGACTTAGGCTTTACGGGCAAAAGCGACGAAATTTTAAATTTAAGCGAAAACAAAGCCGCAAAAATAAATTCGCGAGACTTAGCTGAAATTTTAAAAAAACACGGGCTAGAGCTTGAGGATAAAAGCGGCGGAGAGACGATATTTGTCAAAAACTGCGACGCGTTAGCTCTCGTGCAGCGCGCCTTTTTGCAAGAGGTTACGAGCGAGTTTAAGGGACTGCAATTCGTCAAATTTCCGCTTATCGAGCCTCAAAACGAACTTCCTAAAAACTTTCACGAATACAAATTCGATAAAATTTACGTAAACAAAATCAATCAAAAAGGTAGCTTTAGAGCCGGTTTTGTCACGCCAAACAGCTCGCAGCCAAGCGTATTTTTTAGATATGAAATAAACGCAAAAATGCCGGTTTTAAGGGCTACTAAGCCGCTTGCGACGCGCCAAATGCTAGGTATCGGCGACTTTACAAAGGACTGGGTCGAGCTTGGCGAGTTTAGCCCAGACATGATGAGCGACGCGCCAAACGCGAGGCTAGCGGCCAAACAAAATATAAAAAGCGGCGAAGTGCTGCGACTGCGACAGTTTACCCCGCTATCGCTCATAAAAAAAGGCGAGCGCATAAATGCCGTGCTTAGCGACGGGGCGCTCAGTATCATAGTCGAAGTCACGGCGCTGGAAAACGGCAATCTAGGCGAAACCATCAAGGTCAAAAACAACGATAAAAAGGTCTTTAGCGCGCAAATCGTCTCAAAAAAACAGGTGATAATAAGATGAAAATTTTTCTCGGCATTAGCGGTGCAAGCGGCGTAAATTTGGGGCTAAAGCTTGCCCGCGAGATAGCAAAAAGAAGCGAATTGCATCTGTGCGTGAGCAAAAACGCGATGAACGTGCTAGAAAAAGAGCTAAATTTCACGGATATTTTTTATAACAACGGCGCGGCGGCTTTAAAATTTAACGCAAACCAAAGTACTGCCAAATTTGACAAAGATCACGAAGACGCAAAATTTGCAAATTTTAGCTCCGCTCAAGGCGAGCTAGATTTTGGAGGCGGAGACGAAATATCGCGAAATCAAAACGGCAAATTTACGGATAGCGCGCAAGATTTGGGCGATAATGTTATAAAAATTGACGCTTTGGATAACTGCGCTCTTGACGACACAAACGGGCAAATTTGTAAATTTGAGGGCGGCGAGAAAAACGAGCGGCAAGACGCTCAAATTTTAGGCAAATTTGATGGCGGAGAATTTCAAAACAAAAGCGAATTTGATAAAAATAGCGCTCAAAAAGACGAAATTTATCAAATTTGGCAAGATTTGCAAAATCGCGCCGTTATCTATGGCGACTCCGATCTCGCCGCGGCTCCTAGCTCGGGATCGTTTGGTATAGACGCTACTATCGTCGTGCCCTGCTCTATCAACACCCTTGCTAAAATCCACGCGGGCTTTGCCGACACGCTGATAACTCGCGCCGCCGCAGTCGCGCTAAAAGAGCGAAAAAGGCTGGTTTTGGGCGTTAGAGAGATGCCGTTTTCTACGCTGGCACTCGAGCACGCGGCCAAGCTTTCCGCGCTCGGCGCTGTTATTGCGCCGCCAGTTTTGGGTTATTATTCTGGTCAAAATAGCCTTGAAGATATGGAAAATTTCATCATCGGCAAGTGGCTTGACCTGCTCGGGTTAGAGCATCAAATTTACAAAAGATGGGGCTAAAAACAGCTGCGCTAGCCGCAAGATAAAGTCCTGTTTTAGGCATAAAATAGTAAAATCATCCTTTAAAATTTAAAGGCGAAAAATGAAAGCTTGTATCTATCCCGGTACCTTCGATCCGGTCACAAACGGCCATCTGGACGTCATCAAACGCGCGGCTAAAATTTTCGATAAAGTCATCGTCGCGGTTGCGGCTAGCGAGAGCAAGCAGCCATATTTTAGCTTGGCTAGACGGGTAGAAATGGTAAAAATCTCAACGACGGATCTAAAAAACGTCGAGGTCGTGGGCTTTGATAACCTGCTCGTTGATTTTGCTAAAAATTGCGGCGTAAACGTCGTGATCCGCGGACTTCGCGCGGTCAGCGACTTTGAGTACGAGCTGCAAATCGGCTACGCAAACGCCACGCTTTGGGAGGAACTTGAGACCGTCTATCTGATGCCGAGCCTCAAAAACGCCTTTATCTCAAGCTCGATCGTGCGCTCCGTTCTTAGCCACGACGGCGACGTTAGCAAGCTGGTTCCGGGCGAAATTTTAGAAACTTTGAAAGGCTAAATTTGTATATTTTATTTGAAGGTATCGACGGCGCGGGCAAAAGCACGCAGATAGCGCGGCTGGCGGCGGCTTACCCGCAAGCGATCGTGACCAAAGAGCCCGGCGGCACGAAGCTTGGCGAAAATTTGCGCGAGATTTTACTAAAAGAAAACGACCTGGATAAAAGGGCCGAAATTTTGCTATTTTTGGCCGATAGAGCCGAGCATTTCGGTAAAATAATAAAACCCAACTTAGACAAGATGATTTTAAGCGACAGGGGCTTTGTCTCCGGTATGGCTTACGCGTTGGCGGGCGGAAATTTTAGCTTTGAGGAGCTTTTAAATTTAAACAAATTCGCCCTGCAAGGAAATTTTCCGCAAAAAATAGTATTTTTTAAAGCGGACGAAAGCACGCTAAGATCGCGCCTATGCTCGCGCGCGCAGATGGACGGCATAGAGGCTCGCGGATTTGATTATCTGCTAAAAGTGCAGGACGCGATGGAGGAAATTTTGCAAAAACTAGACGTCTGCTACGTCACAATAGGCGCCGCCTGGGACGAAGAAAAAATAACGAATTTGATAAAGGAGTTTATAAATGATTAGCGCATTAAGGGGGATGAAGGACGTTTTGCCGCCCCAGTCGGGACTTTACGAGAGGATAATCAAGATCTGCGAAGAGGTCGCGAAAAACTACGGATACGAGTTCGTGCTAGCTCCGCACCTAGAGCAAACGGCGCTTTTTCGCCGCAGCGTCGGGGAGAGCAGCGACATCGTGGGCAAGGAGATGTATCAGTTTGAGGACAAGGGCGGCAACGACGTTTGCCTGCGTCCGGAGGGTACAGCCGGAGTCGTGCGCGCCTTTATCGAGGCTAAATTTGACCGCGCGGGCGGCGTGAGACGGTACTTTTACCACGGTTCGATGTTTCGCTACGAGCGTCCGCAAAAAGGACGCTTGCGCGAGTTTCATCAGTTTGGCTGTGAGTGCTTTGGTGAGCCTAGCGTTTATGAGGACGCGAGCGTTATCTTGATGATAAACGAAATATTTTCGCGCCTGGGTATCAAAACTAAGCTACTTATAAATTCGCTCGGAGATGCTGCCAGCATGGGCGCCTACCGCGAAAAGCTAGTTAAATTTTTAGACGAGCATGAGGGTCAAATTTGCGAGGACTGCAAGCGCAGAAAGCTAACAAACCCTATCCGCGTGCTAGACTGCAAGGTGGAAAGCTGTCAAAAAATCTACGAAAACGCGCCGCTGATAATCGGTAGCCTAAACGACGAATGCGCAGGCGAGTTTAAAAAGCTGCAAGAAATTTTAAGCGGCAACGGCGTGGAGTTTGAGATAGATCCAAAACTCGTGCGCGGGCTTGATTATTACTGCAAAACGGCGTTTGAGTTCGTTTCAAACGAGATCGGCGCACAAAGCGCCGTCGCGGGCGGCGGACGCTACGACAGGCTGGTCGAGTACCTAGGCGGCAAGGCTAGCTACGGCGTTGGCTTTGCGATGGGTATCGAGCGCATAATGGAAATCCTAGGCGGCCGCGAGAGCGAGAGTAAAAGGAGCGGCGTATATATCGGCGCGATGGATGTCGATGGGCTAGACGCTATCTATAAAATAGCGATAAATTTAAGAAAAAGCCTCCCGGTTCTCGTGAGCTACGAGCCTAAAAAACTACAAAAGCACCTAAACGCCGCAGATAACGCTAATGCTAGGATTTGCCTTTGCGTCGGAGAGGACGAGCTAAAATCGGGTAAAATTTGGCTAAAAGATCTAAGCGAAAAGGCTGAAAAAACGCTTGATTTGGCGGATCTGGAGGCGGAACTTAAAAGGATTTTAAATGTATGATTACGGTTTAAATTTATGGGGAAATAATAACTTCATCGTCGAAAACGGTAAAATTTGCGTCAATACCGGCTCAAAACCCGCCATCATCGACATCGTAAAAAGCATCAGGAGCGAAGGCTACCGAGGCCCGCTGCTGCTGCGCTTCCCTCACCTCATACACAAGCAAATTTCGCAAATTTACAAAAGCTTTGAGAACGCGAAAAACGAATTTGGCTACAAAGGTAGCTTTAACGCCGTCTATCCGCTAAAAGTAAACCAATATCCGGGCTTTGTGAAAAATCTAGTCCGTCACGGCCAAAAGTACGGCTACGGGCTGGAGGCCGGCTCAAAGGCCGAGCTGCTACTAGTGATGGCGTATAACAACGAAGGCGCGCCGATCACCGTAAACGGCTTTAAAGATAAAGAGATGATAAACATCGGCTTTATCGCGGCCGAAATGGGACACAACATCACGCTAACGATCGAGGGACTAAACGAGCTTGAGGCTATCATCGCGATCGCAAAAGAGCGTTTCGCGCCAAAGCCAAACATCGGCCTGCGTATCAGGCTGCATAGCTCGGGATCCGGCGTTTGGGCTAAAAGCGGCGGCATAAACTCCAAATTTGGCCTAACGGCAACCGAGCTAATCGAAGCGGTAAATTTGCTAAAAGAGGCAAATTTGCTCGATCGCTTTAATATGATCCACTTTCATATCGGTTCGCAAATCACCGAAATCCACCCGCTAAAAAAGGCTCTAATCGAAGCAGGAAACATCTACGCCGAGCTGCGAAAAATGGGCGCGAAAAACCTAAAAGCCATAAATTTAGGCGGCGGCCTAGCCATAGAGTACTCGCAGTTTAAGGAAAACTCGAGCCGAAACTATACGCTTAGCGAATACGCCAACGACGTGGTCTATCTGCTAAAGACGATGGCGACGCAGCGAAACGAGGTGGAGCCTGATATCTTTATCGAGAGCGGCCGCTTCGTCTCGGCTTCGCACGCTGTGCTGGTTGCTCCGGTTTTGGAGCTCTTTAGCCAGGACTACACCGAGGAAAAGCTCGTACTAAAAAAGAAAAATCCTCAGCTAATCACCGAGCTAAACGACCTGCTAAGCACGATAAAACCGTCAAATGCGATAGAGTATCTGCACGATAGCATCGATCATATGGAGAGTATCCTGACGCTGTTTGATCTGGGTTACGTCGATCTGCAAGACCGCTCGAATGCTGAAATTTTAACCCACCTAATTATCAAAAAAGCGGCTAAGATCCTAGGCACCAAACAGCACAATGCCGAGCTTTTAAAGCTGCAAGAGGAAGCTCAAGAGCGCTATCTCGTAAACTTCTCGCTATTTCAGTCGTTGCCTGATTTTTGGGGTTTAAAGCAAAATTTCCCTATCATGCCGCTTGACCGCCTAGACGTGCGCCCTACCCGCTCGGCGTCGCTGTGGGACATCACCTGCGATAGCGACGGCGAGATAGGCTTTGACGACGAGGAAAATCCTCTGTTTTTGCACGACGTGGACGTGGAAAAGGAAGAGTACTTTTTAGGATTTTTCCTAGTCGGAGCGTATCAGGAGGTGCTGGGTATGAAACACAATCTCTTTACCCACCCGACCGAAGCCACCATCGAGATAGACGCAGAGGGATTTAAGGTTTCGCACCTGCTAGAAAGCCAATCTATCCTTGATATCATGGAGGATCTAGACTACGACATCTACGAGATCCAGGACATCCTAAACGAGCGTATCGAAAAGTCAAAGCTCGTAACCGACTCGCAGCGCAAGCAAATTTTAGGCGAAATGTATCTGTTTTTAAACGATAACGGCTATCTAAAAACTATATCTTAAATTTACAAAAAGGAGTAAAAATGCTATCAAAAAGAGTTCAGGTGCTAGGCGAGAGCCTAACCATCGAAATCAGCACCAAGGCAAAAGAGATGAAAGCCCGCGGCGAGGACGTGATCAGCTTCGGTGCGGGCGAACCGGACTTTGACACGCCCGAGATCATCAAAAACGAGGTAAAATCCGCTCTAGATAGGGGCTGCGGCAAGTACACCGCCGTAGCGGGTACGCCCGAGGTGAGAGAAGCGGTCGCCGCAAAGCTAAAGCGCGACAACGGCCTAAACTACGCGCCAAATCAAATCATCACCAACGTCGGCGCCAAGCACTCGCTTTTTAACGTATTTCAGGCACTAATCGACGAGGGCGACGAGGTCATCGTACCAAGCCCATACTGGGTGAGCTACCCGGAGATGGTCAAATTTAGCGGCGGCAAGCCCGTTTTTATCGAAACTAGCGAAAAGACCGGCTTTAAAATCACTCCCGAGCAGCTAAAAGCGGCGATCACTCCTAGAACTAAAATTTTAGTGTTAAACAGCCCTTGCAACCCGACGGGCGCGATATATAGCCGCAAAGAGCTAGAGGCGCTGGGCGAAGTGCTAAAAGGCACGAAAATCATCGTAGCTAGCGACGAAATGTACGAAAAGCTAAACTACGAGGGCGAATTTGTCGCGACTGCGGCGGTGAGCGAGGATATGTTTAACCGCACGATCACGATAAACGGCCTAAGCAAATGCGGCGCGATGCCTGGCTGGAGATTTGGCTACATGGCTAGCCCGTTTAAGGAGCTAAACGCCGCGGTAAACAAGCTACAAAGCCAAAGCACGAGCAACATAAACTCCCTAACGCAAGCGGGCGCCATCCCTGCGCTGCTCGGCAAAGCCGACGAGGATATCGCGTATATGAAGGGCGAGTTTAAAAAGCGCCGCGACCTGGGCGTTGAGATGATAAATGCTATACCGGGACTTAGCGTGCTTAAGCCTGACGGCGCGTTTTATCTTTTTATCAACTGCTCTGCCGTTGAGCCCGATAGTATGAAATTTTGCAAAGAGCTGCTAGAAAAGGCGAAAGTTGCCGTGGTGCCGGGCGTTGGATTTGGTATGGACGGATACTTTAGGCTTTCTTTTGCGACCGATTTAGAAAGTATCAGAAAAGGTATCGTAAGGATCGGTGAATTTGTAAAAAGCTATAAAAAATAGTATAAATTTGACTCAAATTTGACGCGGCGAGTAAATTTGCGGCGTCAAATTTGGAATTTTTCACTTCTGCCAAATTTGACTCTCCCTTTCATCTCAAATTTTTCAGCGTTAAAATTTAAGCCGTCTAGGCAAGATTAAAAGCTGTGCCGATAAAAACCTTTACCGCACGCTTTGGTAAAAATTTGCACCAAAAAATTATTTGAGAAAACTAAAACGACGAAAATAAAATTTGAAAAACGGCATTGGCCGTAAATAACGGCTTTATATATGGTGACATGAATGCAAAAACAACGCCGGAGAATACAGAGGATTTTGCAAAATTTACATGAAGCTGCGCGCGATCGTTTGGATAGAAAACCACTGGACTACGGAAGACAACGCAGGAGTTTTAACTGATTTTAAGAGGATATTTGTGGCAAGAACTGCAAAAGTGAGTTTTTTAAATACTAATTTTGGGCATTTTGCAAGCGAATAAAATTTATAGACTTTCATCCAAATACTCAAATTTCTGCTCAACGTTCATCATCACTTCGCAGTCACAGTATCTGCCCTGCTCTTTAAGCCACGCAAGCACGCTCAAAATGTCTTTTACATCCAAATTTGAAAGAATTTGCTCGGTGAGTTTTAGGCTGTGATCGCAGCCGTGCAAGTGAA
>NZ_CALIII010000268.1 GCF_938018145.1 uncultured Campylobacter sp. | reverse complement strand
ATCCGCTAACGGGCGAAAAAGTGCCTGTTTGGGTGGCAAATTTCGTCCTGGCGGACTACGGTAGTGGCGCGGTTATGGCAGTTCCGGCTCACGATGAGCGCGACTATGAGTTTGCGAGTAAATTTGACCTACCGATAAAGTGGGTGGTTAAGCCTATGCAGTGCGAATTTGAAGGCGGCAAGGCTCTAACGGAGTACGGAATATCTATAAATTCGCCGCTCATAAACGGTCTTGGCAGCGAAGAAGCAAAACTAAAAATCATAGAAAAATTTGAAGCGGACAAGATCGGCAAACGCGTCGTAAATTTTAAAATCCGCGACTGGGGTATCTCTAGACAGCGCTACTGGGGCGCGCCGATACCGATGGTGCACTGCAAGTGCTGCGGCGTCGTGCCTGAAAAGATCGAAAATCTACCTGTGACGCTACCTGACGACGTGCAGATAACGGGCGAGGGAAATCCGCTCGATAAACACGAGAGCTGGAAGCACGTAAAGTGCCCAAAATGCGGCGGTGAGGCTATCCGCGAGACCGATACGATGGATACGTTTTTTGAGAGTAGCTGGTATTTCGCTAGGTACGCGAGCGACGAAAAAACGTGGCAGGATCGCGCGTTTGACGCTAAAAGCGTGAATTATTGGATGAATGTGGATCAGTATATCGGCGGTATCGAGCACGCGATCTTGCACCTGCTTTACGCGAGATTTTTCCAAAAGGCCTTGCGAGATCTAGGCTACCTCAGAGACGACGAGCCGTTTGAGCGACTGCTCACTCAAGGCATGGTGCTAAAAGACGGCAAAAAAATGAGTAAAAGCAAAGGCAACGTAGTCGACCCTGACGACATCATCAGCAAATACGGCGCCGATACGGCGAGGCTTTTTATCCTATTTGCCGCGCCTCCGCAAAAAGAACTTGAGTGGAACGATAGCGCGGTCGAGGGCGCGTTTAGATTTTTAAACCGCTTGTACGAACGAAGCTCGGGCGTAAAAAAATGCGCGCAAATCCCGCAGATAGCGCACGCAAATTTGAGTAAAGAAGAAAAATACGCACGTATGAAGGTTTACGAGGCGCTTAAAAAATCAAACGACGTTTACGAGGAAAATTTTACCTTTAACACCCTGATCGCTGCTTGCATGGAAGCTCTAAACGCCGTAAACGCGCAGGATAATCAGGACGTAACGACGGAAGCGTTTTTTATCATCTTAAATTTGCTAGAACCTATCGTACCGCACGTCGCAAACGAGCTTAGCGAGCAGCTATTTGGCAGGGCGAATTTTACGAAAATAGAAATTTTAGACGAGGTTTTTGAAAAAGATAGCTTAAATTTGGCTATCACCGTTAACGGCAAAAGGCGCGGCGAATTTGAAGCGCCAAGCAGTGCGAGCGATGACGAGGTTTTGGCTCTAGCTAGACACAGCGCGGCTAAATGGCTAGAAGGAAAAGAGATAATCAAACAAATTTACGTGACAGGCAAACTCGTAAATTTCGTAATAAAAGGCTAAAATTTGAAGATAAAAATTTTACTATTTTTAGCGGCTTTTATCCTGGTCGGATGCGGCTATAAGCCCGTCTCAAAGATCACGAACGACATAATGGGCGACCGCGTCTACGTAAACGTGCTAATAAGCAAAGAAGAGCCTAAAAACAGCGTCTGGATCAAAGATAGCGTGCTGGAGGGTATAGTAACAAGGCTGGGTAAGCGCATGAGCTACGATAAAAACGAGCCAACCACCATAACCGTCTCGATCAAATCGCTTAACTACCAAGCGCTATTATATGATGAAAACGGCTATGTAACGTCGTATAAAGCGATACTAACGCTAAATTTCGACACTAAGTTAAAAGGCGGCAAGACGCTATCGGTGACGACTTCGGGCGAGCACGACTTTACCGTGTCGCAAAAGATAAGAGATACTAGATTTGCCGACGGCGTCATCAGCGAAAGCGATAGATATAATGCAGTAAAACAGGCCTCGCAAGAGGCTTTTGACGAATATATCGCAGTGCTTGCGGTAAAGGGGCTAAAAAATGGCAATTAGCGTAAATCAGATCATAAGAGAAGCCATACAGGCGATAAAAGATCGCGGACTCGTGTTTACTCCGGATAACTATGCGGAGGTTTTTTGCGAGATAGCGAAAAAAAACGGCGTTACCTTGCCTGAGTGCCAAAAGCTCGAAAAATACGTCGCAAGGTTAAATGATGATTTTAAAGATCAGCTAAAGCAAAAAAACGTAAAAAACGTGGATGAGCTTTTTGCGTTTATGGCCTCTAGGTTAAATTCGCCAAGCATAATGGACAACTCAAAGCTAGTAAGCGCGCTTATGTTAATGAACAAAAGGATCCTTCAGAGCGTATCCCTCCTGCACAACAAAAACGCCAAAGAGCTTTCGGAAAGCAGTATAGAGGCGCTAAACAGGAGGCTTGACGTAGCCACGGTAGAAAAAGTAAAAGACAAGTGGTTTGATTTTTTAACCGATTACGACGACTCGTTTTTAAAACGCCTTGGCTCATACGGGATAAAAAAATTCGATGACTTGCAATCTATCGTCATAGAGCTTGATAATGCGACTATAAAAGAGCTAGATAGCACGCAAATTTACGAAAAAATAATCCCGCTCATAGCTATAATGCTAGAACCTTCTATCACTGATAAAATCAGCGACGACGTAAGAAAAATAAATAAAATTTTAAAAAGCGATCCAAGCCTGCTCGAAGACGGTCAAACAAGAAAGAAAATAGAAGAGCTAACTAAAAAACGAATCGAGCTCGATAAGGCCGAAATTTTAGGCAAAGTGGGCGTGCTCGATAAGGTTTTAGACGGTATCAATAACCAAATCGTAAGCCTAATCAGTAGCTCGTCAAAAAGCTCTAGCACGATGCAGTACATCAAAGACGACCTAAGCTCGATAAATTTGCGCGAAGATAGCTTTGAGGGCATTAGAGACAAGATGCTAAGCATCGCTGATGCGCTTGACGGCGAGGTTAAGCAGCTGGGCGAGCAGATGGTAAACGATCAAAAGACCATAAAAGAGCTTCAAGAAAGAGTAAATAAGCTAGAAACCGATCTAGAAAGCGCAAGATCTCAAAGCAAAGAGGACTTTTTAACCAAAACCGGAACCAAAAAGGCGCTAGTTGAAGAGCTCGAGCGAATGGAGCAAAAATACAACAGATACGGCAACGATTACGGCGTTTGCTTTTTTGATATAGATCACTTTAAGCGTATAAATGATGTCTATGGGCACGAAGCGGGCGATGTCGTCTTGGCTGCTATAGGCAAGATGCTTAGAAAGTACTCCCGCCAGGCTGATTTCGTCGGTAGATACGGCGGCGAAGAGTTTGTTATTTTGCTGCCCGAGATTTCTCTGGCCGATGCGGTCAAATTTGCCGATAAGATGCGAGAAATAGTGCAGAATTCTAAATTTATGTATAAAGGCGAGCGCATAGACGTAACGGCAAGCTGCGGCGTAGCGATAAGAAGCGCAAGTACGGGCTCGAATGCAACCATAGAAGAGGCCGACAGGATGCTTTACCAGGCAAAGCAGGGCGGTAGAAACAAGGTTATGCCGGAATGCTAAATGAATGTTAGATAATTTTTTAGAAAACAAACCCCTTTTTTATAAGGAAATCAACCGCGCGCGCATGCCGAACGCCTTTAAATTCGTGCAGGGCGTGTTTAAAATACCAAAAATCATCCATCTAATCGGCACGAACGGCAAGGGTAGCACGGGGCGATTTTTAGCGCAGATGCTCGCTCGCGGCCATAGCGTCGGACACTATACGAGCCCGCATATTTTCGAGTTTCGCGAGAGATTTTGGATGAACGGCGCTATAGCTAGTGCGGACGCGCTCGAGACGGCTCACGAGAAGCTGATTAAAATTTTGCCTCCCGAGGTTGCGCGCTCGCTTTCGTATTTCGAGTACGCGACGATGCTTTGCGCTCCGCTTTTTAAGGGGTGCGACTTTTTCGTCTGCGAGGCTGGCGTTGGAGGAGAATTTGACGCTACGAACGTGTTTGACAAGCGCCTTAGCCTCTTTACTCCGATCGGTTTTGACCACACGGCGCTGCTGGGCGATACGCTAGAGCAGATTGCGACGACTAAATTTAACGCGATGGCGGACGCTGCTTTGATGAACGACGATATGAACGAGCTTTGCGTAGGTATCGCTAGGCAAATCGCCGCTAAAAAGGGCGCGACGCTTAAATTTGCGTCCGAAAATTTAAGCGACGAGGATAAAAATGAGATTAAAATTTACGCGGAAAAATTTGGTTTACCCGAGTTTTTGCGCTCAAATTTGACCCTTAGCTCTTCGGCGTTTAAGGAGCTTGGATTTAGCTTAAATTTAGCAAATTTAGGCGCGCTAGATCTAAACGGACGCTGCGAAAAGATCGCGCCAAACGTAACGATCGACGTCGGGCACAACGAGATGGCGGCGCAGGCTCTCGTGAAAAAATTTGCGGGCAAAAAGCTAAATTTGATCTTTAACGCCTTTGCCGACAAGGACATAAAAGCCGTCCTAAAGGCGATCAAGCCGATCGTTAAAAAAACATACATCATCGAGTACGAGACGCCGGGCCGCGAGCTTGCGACGGCGCAGGTGAAAGAGGCTTTGCGCCAGCTTGATATGGAGTTTGCTGACTTTACGGACGTGGGCGCGGACGAGGAGTATCTGGCGTTCGGGTCGTTTTATCTCGTGGAAGCCTTCTTAAAAAGGTACCGCGGTGCAAAGTGAGGTTTTTGAGTATTTTTTAAACGGAGGCGATGCGCAGCTGCTCGTCTGCGAGGATGACAAGGAGGCCATCGCGGCTCTTAGCGCGGCGGAATTTGCCGGGCTTAAGGTATTTAGATTGCCCGATTTTAGGGCGCGCGAGGGTGATGATCTGCGTAGCTTTAGCGCCGAACTTTTCGAGCTATCCGGGGAGCTGGCCAAATTTTACGAATTTGAGGGCAAAAAGGTACTCATCAGCCCCGTTTGCACCGTCCTAAACAAACTTCCGGGCAAAAAACATCTACAAAAGCTAACGCTAAATTTCGGCGACAAAATCGACCCTAGAGAGCTAGCCGAAAAGCTACTGCGCTTTGGCTACGAGGCGGTCGATATCGTGGAGAGCGAGGGCGAGTTTTGCGTGCGCGGCGAGATTATCGATATTTTTTGCGTCGGCGCGCAGGAGCCAAACCGCATTTTGCTTTTTGACGATGAGATAGAGAGCATCAGGCACTACAGCACGCAAACGCAAATTTCAAACAAAACCGAGCTAAAAAGCGTTGAAATTTCGCCTTTTATCGCGGCTCTGGGCGAGGCCGAGTTTGAAAAAACCTCCGAAAAAATAAAAGATATGCAAACGGACGCGCTAATCAGCGACCTAAAGACGCTCGGATTTTGGGCGATAGATGGATTTATCGACTATACGCGCGAATTTAAAACGGTCTTAACGAAAAAATTTGACGGATTTGAGCGGGATCTAGGCGAGGTGGCAAATTTGCCCGTACTGCCCGCAGCTAAAGTTTATAAAGACTTAAGCGTAACTCCAAACGCCGATTTTTTCGAGCTAAATAAAAATAAAAAAATCAAGGTTTTAGCGCGCAACGAGGGGCTTTTTAACGTATTAAATTTGAGCGAATATCAAAACGTAGAGTTCGTGCAAACCGAAGTGGCGTTAAATTTGGTTTCACCAAGCGAGATCATCGTCTCGCTAAATAAATTTGAAAAGAAAAAGCGCGCCAAAAAACCGAGTCTAGTCATCGACGAGCTAAAGGCGGGCGACTACGTCGTACACGAGGAGTACGGCATCGGCAAATTTACGGGGCTTGAAAAGCTAACCGTGCTAGGCAGGACGCGCGAGTTCGTCGTGATCGTTTATCAAAACGAGGACAAGCTGCTTTTGCCCGTCGAGCATCTAAATTTGATCGACAGATACGTCGCAAGTAGCGGTAGTATCGCGGTTTTAGATCGCCTGGGCAAGGCAAATTTCGCCAAGATAAAAGAAAAAGTTAGAGCCAAACTTTTTGTCATCGCCTCAAAGATTATTTCGCTAGCCGCCCAGCGCGAGCTAATCCGCGGCGAGATCATCGAAAAAGAGGACGCGGAGTATCTAAATTTCTTACAAAACGCGGGTTTTGCCTACACGAGAGATCAGGAGCGCGCATCAAGCGACATCGCAAACGACCTAAAAAGCGGCAAGGTGATGGATAGGTTGCTCAGCGGCGACGTGGGATTTGGCAAGACCGAGGTCGCGATGAATGCGATATTTAAATGCGTGAAATCGGGCTTTCAGGCGCTATTTTTCGTGCCGACGACGCTTCTTAGCTCGCAGCATTTTAAAAGCCTAAAAGAGAGGCTGGGTAAATTTGACGTTAGCGTCTTTAAACTCGATCGCTTCACAAGCGCGAGGGAAAAAGCGGCCGCGGTTAAGGCGCTGGAGGCGGGACGGTCTTGCGTTTGCGTGGGTACGCACTCGCTTTTATCGGTAAAGCCCTCAAATTTAGGCCTCATCATCATCGATGAGGAGCATAAATTCGGCGTCAAACAAAAAGAAAAACTAAAAGAAATTTCAAGCGCCTCGCACGTGCTATCTATGAGCGCGACGCCGATACCGCGCAGCCTAAATATGGCGCTTTCAAGCGTTAAGGGCTACTCGGTGCTACAAACTCCGCCAAGCTCGCGCCTAGACGTGCGAACC
Source organism: uncultured Campylobacter sp. (assembly GCF_938018145.1). Classification (GTDB taxonomy): domain Bacteria; phylum Campylobacterota; class Campylobacteria; order Campylobacterales; family Campylobacteraceae; genus Campylobacter_A. The sequence continues at coordinate 6,459 of NZ_CALIII010000268.1, read as the reverse complement.
AGCGTGCGCGAGTGGGACGAAAAGGCGGTAAAAGAAGCCATCATGCGCGAACTGCGCCGCGGCGGGCAAATTTTTTATATCCACAACCACATCGCCACGATGCCTCAGGCAAAAAAGCAAATTTTAGACATCATGCCAAATTTGCGCATCCTCACGCTGCACTCCAAGATCGACGCCAAGACGACCGAAGAGGAGATGATGAAGTTTGAAAACGGCGAATACGACGTGCTGCTAAGCACCAGCATCGTAGAAAGCGGCATACATCTGCCAAACGTAAACACCATCATCATCGAGGGCGCGAATAAATTCGGCATCGCAGACCTGCATCAGCTACGCGGACGCGTCGGCAGGAGCGACAAGCAGGCGTATTGCTACTTTCTAGTCGAAGACAAAAACGCCCTAAGCGCGGACGCTCTAAAACGCCTAGTCGCGCTTGAGAGCAACTCGTTTTTGGGCTCTGGCAGCGTGCTAGCCTACCACGATCTAGAAATCAGAGGCGGCGGCAACCTCGTCGGCGAAGCTCAAAGCGGCCATATCGAGGCTATCGGCTACTCGCTCTACATCAAAATGCTCGAAGAAGAGATAAATAAACTGCTAAATAAAGAGAGCTTTGAGAGTGCGAAAATCGATCTGAAACTTAGCATTAACGCGTTTTTAAACTCGGAGTTTATCGGCGAGGATAGACTGCGTCTGGAGCTATATAGGCGGCTTAGCAAGTGCAAGGAGGTTGCCGAGGTTTATGAGATAGAGGGCGAGATCGAGGATAGATTCGGCAAGCCGGACATCTACACCAAGCAGTTTTTAAGCCTCATTATAATTAAAATTCTAGCGATAAAAGCGGGCTTTAAAGCTATCTCAAACGCCGAGCAAAATATCATGCTAACCGCGCAAAACGGCGAGCAAACCAGGCTAAAATCAAAGAGCAAAGACGATGATGACGTGATAGAGGAGATCTTGATCTATCTTAGAAAACTAAACAAAGGACGGGCGGAAAAATGATAGACTGGAATACGACTGCCGCAGCGATTTATAGGCGTAAATTTGGAGCATTAAAGGGCGTAATAGACGTTGATTTCACGCAGCTTGAGGGGCTTATCGGGATCGAAAAGCAAAAAGAAGAGCTCGTAGAAAATACGCGAAATTTTTTAGAAGGCAAGGGCGCAAATCACGCGATACTCTGGGGTGCTCGAGGATGTGGTAAAAGTAGCCTGGTTAAGGCCGTTTTTACTAAATTTTACCCGGAGGGCTTGCGGCTTATAGAGCTAAAAAACGACGAGCTTGAGATGATACCCGAGATCATTTACGAGATCAGGGATAGCAGCTTTAAATTTATCATTTTTTGCGACGACCTTAGCTTTGAGGCGGGTGACATGAGTTATAAATTTTTAAAACCCGTGCTTGAGGGCTCGATCGAAAAGGCGCCTAAAAACGTGCTAGTCTACGCCACCTCAAACCGCCGCCACCTGATCAGCGAACTAAAAAGCGACAACGATGGCGCAAAGGTCGGCGAGACGGAGCTGCACTATAGCGACGCGGTCGAGGAAAAGATCGCGCTTAGCGATAGATTCGGGCTTTGGCTTAGCTTTTATCAGGGCAGTTTTGCGGACTATCTAAAGATAGTGGATTTTTATTTTAAAGATTTCGTGGGCGATAGAGCCATGCTTCACGAGCTAGCTAAGCAATACGCACAGCTGCGCGCGAGCCGCTCCGGACGCACCGCAAGACAGTTTTATCTAAGCTATAAAGATAAAATTTGATGGCAAATTTAACTAGAGTGGGATTTGTCGGCGACATCGTCGGACGCGCTGGACGAAGCGCGGTTATACAAAATTTGCCCAAATTTAAGCGAGAATTCGAGCTTGACTTTATCGTCGCAAACGCCGAAAACGCGAGCGGCGGCTTTGGCCTAACCGCAACAAACGCGCACGAGCTGCTGGGCTGCGGTATCGACGCGATCACGGGCGGCAATCACAGCTTTGATAAAAAAGACGTAGTCGCGCTGATGGACGCTCTGCCTATCATCCGTCCTTACAACCACTTCGCAGGCACTGCCGGGCGCGGCGCGATAAATTTGAGCAAAGACGGCAAGAGCCTAAGCGTGGTAAATTTGATGGGGCACTACGGCTTGCCGCATACGAACAACGCCTTTTTAGAAGCCGAGCGCGCACTGGGCGAGTGCGAGAGCGAAAATATCCTCATAGACTTTCACGCCGAGGCCACGAGCGAGAAAAATGCCTTTTTTAGGCTATTTTGCGGGCGAGTCGGAGCGATAGTCGGCACTCACACGCACGTGGGCACCGATGATTTGCAAATAGTTAGCGGCACCGCCTACGTGAGCGACGTCGGGCTTAGCGGGGCGTTTGACGGCGTCATCGGCATGGACGCGGAAGCGCCGGTGAAGAGCTTTTTAACGGGGCTTAAGCACTCGTTTAAGGTAAATGAAAAATGCAGGCGAATCTTTCAAATGGTCGTGTTTGAATTTGACGGCGGGCGCTGCATGGATGCCTTTAAGGTCCGCGTGATAGACGGCGTTAGCGAGCCTTTGGTACAGCGGGCGGTTAAATTTATATAAGCGAGCGTAAATTTGAGCCGCGCAAGGCTAGCGACGGCTTTTACTCAAATTTAAGCGCGGTAGCGTTTTGGACGATAAATTTGAGCAAGAGCCGGGCGTAAAATTTACTAATAAACAAAGAAAAAAGGAAAAACGATGGATAGCACGCAGCTTTTTTTGGCGCTAAAAAACGCGGGCGTAAAGGCTGACGCAGACGGCCCTCTTTGGTGGCCAAATGCGGGCACCTTTGAGGTCGTGGTCGGCGCCGTTTTGATACAAAATACCAACTGGAAAAACGCAGACAAAGCGCTAAATAATCTAAAAAACGCAAATTTGATGAGCGTGGAGGGCATCGTAAAAACGCCAGTGGCCGAGCTGGCCCTGCTAATAAAACCTAGCGGCTTTTATAACACCAAGGCAAAACGCCTAAAAACGCTTTGCGATGCGATTTTTAAAAAATTCGGCGATTTTGAAAATTTCAAAGAAAACGTAAGCCGCGAGTGGTTGCTTGGAGTCAAAGGCATCGGCGTGGAGACCTGTGACGCGGTGCTTTGCTACGCGTGCGGACGCGACGTGATGGTCGTAGATAGCTACGCTTTGCGGATTTTGAGCTTTTTTGGATACGAGTTTGAAAGCTACGACGAGGCGCAGGAGTGGCTAGAGGGCGTAGATAGCGAGCAGATTTGCAAAGCCTACGGACGCGAGCTAGATATGAATGAAATTTACGCCAAATTTCACGGCAAGATAGTGGAGTTTTGCAAGGCGCACTTTAACGGAAAGAGGCTTGACGAAGCAGGCAAGGAGATACTAAAATCCATAAAATAGGAGCAAAGATGAAGATAAATTTTATAAATTTACAAGCTCAGTATCAAAAATACAAAAACGAAATCGACGAGCAGATCAAAGAGGTGCTAGATAGCTCGGTCTATATCGGCGGCAAGGTCGGCGAGCTGGAGGAAAATCTAGCTAAATTTAGCGGCGCAAAGCACGCTATAGCTTGCAGTAGCGGCACGGACGCGCTGCTGCTAGCCTTTATGGCGCTTGATATAAAGCCCGGCGACGAGATCATCACGACGCCTTTTACCTTTATCGCCACGGCCGAGATGATAGCGTTTCTGGGCGCAAAGCCCGTGTTCGTCGATATCGACGAGAGGACGTATAATATCGATCCAAATTTGATCGAAGCAAAGATCACGCCAAAGACCAAGGCTATCGTGCCGGTGTCGCTTTTTGGACAGGCGGCGGATATGGCGGCGATAAATGCTATCGCGCAAAAGTACGGTCTAGCCGTTATCGAGGACGCGGCGCAAAGCTTTGGCGCGAGCCAAAACGGCGTAAAGTCCTGCAATCTCTCGCGCATCGCTACGACTTCGTTTTTTCCGGCTAAACCGCTTGGCTGCTACGGCGACGGCGGAGCGATATTTACGGACGACGACGCCCTGAACGAAAAAATGCGCATCCTGCTAAATCACGGCCAGTCCGAGCGCTACATCCACAAATACGTCGGCATAAACGGCAGACTCGACGCCATCCAGGCGGGCATTTTAAACGTCAAGCTAAAATATCTCGGCGACGAAATCGCAAAACGCCAAGAGATCGCTGTGCGGTATTCTTGCGAGCTAAAGGGCGTCGTAGCGCCTTTTGTCGCACAGGGCAACGTCTCGGCGTGGGCGCAGTACTGCATCCGCGTAAAAGATAGGGCGAAGATGCTAAAAATCTGCGCGCAAAAAGGCGTGCCGGCGGGAGTTTATTACCCCGTGCCGCTGCATTTGCAAGAGGTGTTCAAAGGTCTTGGCTACAAGCGGGGAGATTTTGCCGTGAGCGAGGCTGTAGCGCAGGATATAATGGCGCTGCCGATGTCTGCGTTTGTGACCAAAGAGGAGCAAGACTACGTCATCGAGGTTATAAATAATGCTTAAATTTGCGCTCATAGGTCTTGGCGTCATGGGCAAAAACCACTACCGCGCGCTGCAAAACGTCGCGGGCGTGCAGATAGCCGCGCTTTGCGATCCGTTTTGCAAGGAAAATTTCGCGCAAAAAATTTACTTGGGTCTTGACGAGATGCTAGAGAGCGAAAATTTAGACGCCGCCGTCATCGCTACGCCAACCTCGCTACATAAAGAAGCGGCGCTAAAATGCATGCAAAAGGGGCTAAATTTGCTCATCGAAAAGCCCGTTTGCGCAAATGCTGCGGACGCTCAAATTTTACTAGAGGAAGCGCAAAAGCGAAATATAAAAGTAGCAGTCGGGCACGTAGAGCGCTTTAACCCAGCGATCGTGGCTCTAAAAAAAGAGCTTGAAAACGAGGAAATTTACAGCGTGCAAATAACTAGAAACGCGCCATTTCCGCAGCGAATCACGGACGTGGGGATATTGGCCGATCTAGCCGTGCACGATATAGATCTGATTAGATTTTTAAGCGGCAAAGAGATAAAAATTGCGGATATAAAAAGCTCGCGCAAAATCCACGCCAAATTTGAAGACAACGCGGTTTTGTCGTTTGAGCTTGAGGGCGAGATAACGGCTCTCATCGCTACTAGCTGGCTAGCGCACAGACGCAAAAGAACGGTCGAGGTCGCGTGCAAAGGGGCGGTTTATGAGGCTGATTTACTAAATCAGAGTCTCGTTAAATTTAGCGAATTTGACGCTAGCTCGTATAAAACGCAAAATATATTCGTCAAAAGAACCGATCCGCTAACAAGCGAGCTAGAGGACTTCGTGCGCCTACTAAGGGGCGAGCAAAGCGTGGGCGCTAGCATAGAAGATAGCTTAAAAACGCTAAAAATCATAGAGAGCGCGAGCTAAATTTTAGGCTGAAATATAAACGAAAATTTATTTTTTTATATTTTATTTATATTTATGGAAAAAGAAGTTATTATTACACGATTTTTTCAAAAGGAGTCTAAATGATATACGAAAACATCGTTCAAACCATCGGTAAAACCCCGATCGTAAGGATAAACAGCGTGCACGAAGAGGGCATGGCTGAAATTTACGCTAAGCTTGAGTTTTTTAATCCGGGCGGATCGGTAAAAGATAGAATCGCCGCAAGTATGATCCTTGGAATGCAAAAAGAGGGCACGCTAAAAAAAGGCGACATCATCGTAGAGCCTACTAGCGGTAATACCGGTATCGGCGTAGCTATGGCGTGCGCTGCTTTAGGCTTTAAAGTAGTGCTGGTAATGCCTGAAACCATGAGTATCGAAAGACGCAAGCTACAAAAGGCTTACGGAGCGGAACTAGTGCTAACTGAGGGCGCAAAGGGCATGAAAGGTGCGATCGAAAAAGCGAACGAACTCGTGCACGAAAAAGGCTACGTGATGCTAAGCCAGTTTGAAAATAAATTTAACCCGCAGGCTCACGAGCTAACGACGGCAAAAGAGATCATGGACGACTTTAAGGAGCTTGACGCTTTTGTAGCGGGCGTAGGAACGGGCGGCACGCTAAGCGGCACGGCAAGAGCGCTAAAAGCAAACGGCTATAATACTAAAATCGTAGCCGTCGAACCAAACGACTCCGCCGTGATCTCTGGCGAAAAACCGGGTCCGCATAAGATCCAAGGCATAGGAGCGGGCTTTATCCCGGCTACGCTTGAGACCGCCTATATCGACGAGATAGAGCGCGTGGATAACGATGAGGCCTTTGAGACGGCTAGAAAGCTGGCTAAAGAGGAGGGTATCTTGCTGGGTATCTCGGGCGGCGCGGCTTTGGCGGCTGCAGTGAAGGTCGCAAAGAGGCTAGGTAAGGGCAAAAAGGTGCTTTTCATAGCTCCCGATAACGGCGAGAGATATCTTAGTACTCCGCTTTACGAGGCGTGATTTGGGACTGATAGCCGAACTAAACGAACTAGTCGCGACCGTACGCGAGAAAGACCCCTCGGTGGCCTCGTGCGGCTACGGGGCCATTCT
>NZ_CALIII010000267.1 GCF_938018145.1 uncultured Campylobacter sp. | reverse complement strand
CTTAGCACTGCTGCTAAATACAATTCCATCGGCTGATCTTTTTTTAAAGGCAAAGCTAAAATTAGAAAGAAAATTAAAAACGGTGCGGGGATAATTATTAATCCTGGAAAAATTTGATAAAGAAAGAATCCCATAGCTAATAACCCGGCCGCAACCATTAAATAAATAAATTGGCGGAAATTAAACGGACCGAGTAACTTATCATCGGCCTCAACATCTTGAGGAACTTTATAAACACTCACGGTGTGCCCACTTCTCCCTTCATTCTTATGTTTTATTATAGCAGATTGCAGCGAAAGAAAAAAGCCTTTCAACTGAAAAGCTTATTTCTTAGTTTTGATATTTGACATATCAGTTGGCTGAACTCCAACTCGGTTACCGACACGATGGATTTCATCACCGAGGTTAGCATTGATTTTGTTGAATAATTTTTGGTTATCGTTAATATCTTTAATGCTCTTCTGGAGGTTTTTAAGAACGTGAGCACCATCAATTTCCTTGTATTTACCACTTTTAATGTCGGTTAGATTGTTATTGCTGAACATGAATTTAACAGCACTATCATCCATAGTAGCTAGAGATTCACCACTAATTTTATTCATAGATTTAGCTAATTCAACCATGGAAGTATCAAAGTCTGTGATTGCCCCAGACGCGATCGCATTCTTGAACCCGGCGCCAAGAATTTTAGCGCCATCCTCGCCGTGGTAAATTTTGTTTTTGTGGCGCACCCACGCATAAATTTTGCCGCCCACTTCGGGCGTTACGGCATTAACGGTCACCGTCACGTGGCTCACGCCGATCCGCACGATATCATCCACGTGCTCGGGCAGGGACAGGCCGTTTGTGGATAGGCAAAGTAGGGCGTGAGGGAAGCGGGCTTTGCATTTTTCAAAAGTTGCTAGGGTTTTATCGGCATCGCACATAGGGTCTCCAGGCCCTGCGATACCGATGACAGAGATATCTTGTCTAAATTTAAATAGATTTTCCACGTATAGCGCGGCCTCGTCCGGGCTTTGCACTCTCCCCGTTACGCCGGGGCGATTTTCGTTGGCGCAGTCGTAGATGCGGTTGCAAAAATTGCATTGGATATTGCAATGCGGCGCTACGGGAAGGTGCACGCGCCCGTAGGCGGCGGACGCTTTTTTGCTAAAGCAGGGGTGGTTGTCGAAGGAGGGTTTGGCAAAAAAATTCATCAATCTTTTTTCCTTCCGAATTTGATGGCGTCCGCGTGGCAAACGTCCATACAATCGCCGCAGTTCGTGCAGTTCATCTCGTCCGGTCTCGTGCCCATTTCGCATTTGCGCAAACAGGCGTTGCAGTTATCGCAGGCGTTCGTTTTATAAACGCGAAATATTGAAATTTTACGCAGCAGCTCCATTATGCCGCCGCTAGGACAGGCGAAGCGGCACCATAAATTTGCGACGATCAAGGACGCGGCGATAAGAGCTACGACGACGGCAGTGCGAACCGCCCAGTACCAGTCGGAAAATTTAAAGGACATGATAACGGCGTTTAAGTACTCGTCGCTGGTGCGGATAGGGATCATGACGCGAGGATTGCCGTAGATAAAATATACGCCGGCGCTAAGCAAAACGGCTAGAACCATGCCTATTTGCGCATATCGTAGCTTCCTGTTATTTTTTAGCTTAAGCTTGAAAGCGGCAAATTTGCCGAGCATTTGATTTATGAATCCGCCCGGGCAAAGCCAGCCGCAAAACGCGCGCCCGAGGAAAATAACCAGCACGGGGATAAACAGCCAAAAGCCGAAAAACACGGTCGCGATCCGCCCCCAGCACGTAACGATCGGACAGGATTGGCAGTTTACGAAAGGCACGATAAATGGGCATCTAAAAATCCCGTAATACGCCCATTGCCCGATCGCGCCGATAAAAATCAGCTGCACCAAGCGACGAATTTTAGTTAGCTTAGAGACTTTTTTCATCTTTGCCATATTTACGATACTAAACATCTTTTACACCAAACCTTTCTATGAGTTCAAGCCCACGCGCCGAATGGATGGAGGTAAAGCCGTGCCGCTCGAAAATTTCCTGCCCGTCCGAGCAGACGAAGTCCGCAAAGTCATCGGCAAGCTTCTCGTCTTTTACGTATTTCATGATATTTAGCGTAAAGGTAAGCGGCCCGGGCGGGATGAGTTTCTCGTCGATAGGCATATATTCGATTTTGTCTTTAAATCTATCGTGCGTCGTTAGGCGCTTTTCGATGATGGACGCATCGCCCTTGCCGTCTACCAGATCGCACATCATAGTAATTACGCACGCTCCGTTGGCGACCATATTTTTCATAACAGGCTCAGTAAGGCCGGAATTTTTCAAAATTCCCTTTACCGGTCCGCTACCCGGAGGCGAAGCCCTTAGCGGCAGCATCACCCGCACGCCGGGCTCTGCTAGATCCTTCAGATCGCGAATGCCTGCGGGATTTCCCTTCGGCACTACTAAAACGTAGTCGGTAAAACACAGCGGTCTAAAGCGGAGGCTAAGCCCTGCTTTGCGTAGTTTTTGAGAGAGCTCCAAAACGCGGGCGCCGAAAACCTCCGTCTTGCCCTGCAAGGCCAGCAGCGACTTTCCGAGCGCTCCCGCAAAGGCGCCGGTGTACTGGATATTATGCCCCGTTTTGGACTCGTACGCTGCGTTTATCTGCGCAAAAGCTTCGGACAGTCCTCCGCACGACCAAACCTGCAGCGAATCAGGCTTAAACGGCGTGAAGCCGGCGAGCATCGATTCGGGTCCGGCGATGGCTGCCGCTGCCAAAGCTCCTTTTAAAAAGCCGCGACGAGATTCGTCTATCTCTTTAAATTTCATGCAATCTCTCCTTTCTTTGGATTGTTAAATTTACAAAGCTCTTTATTTTAAAATTTCGAGCGACCCCACTTAAAGCAGTTCTATAAACGCTTCTAGACGCGTTCGAATTTGCCCCACGTCCTGTTTGGAGTAGTCGGTCTCCAAGCTCATATAGTTTGCTCCGGCTTCGCGGCTTGCCTCTTTGATGCGATTTGTCTCGATCGCGTAGGTGTGACAGCCGCTTAACACGACGTCAACGACGCCGTGGGCTTGATACTCGTGGATAAATTCCTTTATAATATCGCCTCTGGCGTCGTTTTGATACATCACCGAACATGGAATTTTAAGGTAACGCTCGGCGATATTTGCGACCAGGTCGCCCTCTAGCTCTACATTATTTTGATAGTTTTTGGTGCCCGTGCAGTTTTCAAAGGCCACCACGTCAGCACCCAGCTCCTCGATCTGCTTGACAACCTTTTCATAGATGCCCCCACTCGGGCAACCTGTGATGATGATGCGCTTTTTGTGTTTGGCGCCGCTCATATCTTTTTCGCGCAGAGCCTTGACGTAGGAGCGTAGCATGCGTATCTTTTCGCTTTTGTCGTAGATGTAGTCGCTCGCAAACAGCACCTGATGCATTTCGCTACCGCTAATCGGGCTTGGATTTAGCTTGCCAAGCTCCATTAGCTCGTTTAGCGCGTCTCGCTCCTCGTTAAAAATCTCTATCGTCTCTTTTAGTTTTTCGTCCGTTATTTGCGTACCGAAACGCTGCTCCAAATAGCCTTTAAACTCCCGTAGCTCCTGCGTCCAAAGCTCCAAACTGCGTTTATTTGTCATATTTGGCAGCTCTAAAACGCGGACTTCCTTGTGCTTTGCTAGCAGTTCGTACATCTTTTTCTTGCCGTCGCAGGTGGTCTCGCCGACCACTACGTCGCTAGCGTTCATGTAGGGGCATTTTTTGGTTATCGCGTAGCCGTAGCTTGCTTTGATCAGCGGACAAAGATTGCGCGGAAGCTCGGCGTGAGCAGCGTTTATCGGTCCTTCGTCCGAGGCGCACAGGCTAACTGGTACCGCGCCCGCGGCGTAAATGAGCTCCTTTGGAGAATATGTGCAAAACGTCCCCACGACGCTCATTCCTTCGGCTTTTAGATCCTGGAGCGCCAGAGAATTTCGCTTTTTAAGCTCCGCAAAATCATACTTCATCTTTTCTCCTTTTTCCCATTATCGCAGCGCCCATCGCGCCGCAGTAGATTGCGTTTTCGTGAGTAAAAATTTCAGCCCCCAGATGCTCGCCTAGAAGCCGTTTAAAGAGCGGCACGTTGCTAAGCCCGCCGCTTAAAAAGTAAATTTGATTTTCCAGCCGTTTGATGAGAGCGGCGACCTTGTGCGCCGATGAGTCCACGATGGCGCAGGCGATCTCGCTCGTTTCGGCTCCGTTTGCGCTTAGCGAGACGATCTCACTCTCGGCAAATACCGTGCAGGTTGAGCTTAGTTTGATAGCAGGATTTTTGCGGGCGGTTTTGTAAATTTCGCTTAGCTCTAGCCCCAGGCGGCCCGCGCTGATCTCTAAAAATTTGCCCGTGCCCGCCGAGCACTTGTCGTTCATGATAAAATCCGCGGGCTTGCCGTTTAGGGTCTTGATCGCCTTCGTATCCTGCTCGCCCACGCCCTCTACGGTGCAGTCTTGCTCAAACAAAAAGTGCGCCCCAAGGCCGTGGCATAAAATTTCGCTCATGCTAAGCTGCGCGTAGTCCACGCTGACGCGTCCGTAGCCCGTAGCCGTTACGAAGCCCCCGCCGTAGCCTTTTTGCTCTAAAATTTGCTTGATCTGCCGCGCGACTTTGACCGCGCTAAAGCCGCTAGGTAGCAAAAACAGCTCGCAAAATTTGCCGCGCTCGTCCATAACGGCGACCTTTGATGACGCCCCACCGATGTCGATACCGATAAAATGCATACTTTGATCCGTAGTAAATCTTTCCGACACGCGGAACTTCGTCAAATTTGAGCTCTAGTTTGTGTAAATTTGCAGAAACTATAAATGAAGATAAATTTATGCAAACGTAAATCGCGACCGCGATCTGCTTTGGTTGAAACTATAGTCAAAATTGGACGTAAAGAGCGAGGGAAGATTAAAAAACATTATTTTGCGCGTCAAATT
>NZ_CALIII010000266.1 GCF_938018145.1 uncultured Campylobacter sp. | reverse complement strand
AGAGGAAAAACCTTATCTCCCTGCCCTCGTCGTTTATGTAGGCGTAGCGGTGAAGCTCGTTGTCGGCGAGTTTTTCGACGTCAAATTTAAACTCGTTGTTTACGGGTTCTACGACGATAGGATCTGAGATCTCAGGCGGTTTAGATGCGTGCAGGTCGTAGTAGAGTCCGAAAATCAGAGCCGTAACGACGATAGCTATGCTGCTTTTTGAGTTTGCCGCCATGAAATTTCTAGCCGCGTTGTTAAATCTAAATTTATTCGAGCCCACGACTGATTTTACGAGCGGAGCCGGACGTTTTTTGAAATTTATAACCGCCAAAATCAAAACCGAAAAGATGAAAAAATACTGCGCAAACGTCGTATAGTAAATGCCTTTAGCCACGAGCGAGAGCGCCCACGGATACGTAGGTATCATGCCCGCTCGCATAAACTCAAGCCCCGTGTTTGAAATAGCTTGCACTATCAAAACTACAAGAAAAAGAAGCGAAAACGTCCATAAAACATGCTTGCATAGGCACTCTTTTAAATTTGAAACGACGAAAAATAAAATCAGTAAAAGCAAAAACGCAAATATCATCAAAAATAGGCTGATGATAGACTGCGTATCGAGTAGCTCGCCGGCAAATACCGGAAAATTCGCGCCCGCGTGAGCGTAGGTTAGACCGTAGCCCGCACCCAAGGCGAAAAACGTTATCATCTTTGCAGGGTTAAATTTGATAAAAATCCAAAGCGCGCTAACTAGCAAAAATACCAAAGTAGCCGCGTCAAATACCATTTTCACGCCGGCGTCGTGAAGCGTGAGTCTAGCGATCTTAAAAACGACTATGCCTGCTGCGATACCCAAAACCGAGGGTAAAAACAGCGCTTTTAGGCTCTTTTTGTCGTTGTTTAACGCTGCAAAAAGGACAAATCCCAGTAACGATGAGATAACTTGGACGAAATATATAGACATGATCAGCCCTAAAATTTGAGAATTTTGAATAAAATTTAGAGCGGACTTAGCCGCTCTAAGCCCGAACTATTTAGCAGGCGCTCCTGTGTATTGGAATTTATAAGTCGTGGTGAACGGCTCAAACCATTTACCTACGCCCGTTTCTTTGTCCGCATGGCGACCGAAGCCTTGTTTTTCAGGATTTTCTATATGAAATTTTAGCTCGTAGTTGCCCACGCCGGCGTCCATTTTTAGGTTAGCGCCGTAGTGAGGGCCGTCTTGAGCAACCATAGGCATAAATGTGCCTTTTTTAACTTTGCCGTTATCTAGGTTTTTTAGCTCGTAATTAACTTTTAGATAAGGGATCCACTCGCCGGCTGCAAAGCCGTTTTTATTTCCCTCGATAGCGTGGATGTCGGCCTCTAGGTGGATGTCTGCTTTACTAGGAGCTAGGTCGATGCCTTTTGGCTCCATGTCGATCGGCTCTAGATAAACGGCAGCTATCTCCATACCGTTGATTTCTACCGGATCGCCGATAGGAAACTCGCCTGCTACGGCTACTGAAGCAGCAAGGCTGAATGCCAAAGCTGTTTTAACAAATTTGTTCATGTTCTCTCCTTTAAATTGATTTGTAAATTTATTTTAAGCTTCGCGGCAACCCGCGAAAGCTAGAAACGTCAAATTTAAGCCTCTTTGGCTTGCTTTTTTTTCATTATGATCACGCCGATGATTAGCGCTGCTATCATGATAGTCTGCGGTACTAAGCTCTCGTAATACGGATAAATGCCCAGCCACTCGATAGTTGGGAAGCCTTCGATCTTGGTCGGAACGAAAATTTTACCCTCGACAAACTCCATAAGCCCCTTGCCCACAAACACGATCGACATATAAAAAATGATCGCCGAAGTGACCAAGAAAAACGGCTTGATCGGGATTTTGATAGCAAAAATTTTAAACACGTAGTAAGTAACAAGCAAGACAACTAGCCCCACTACAAATCCCAGCGCGATCATCGAGTAGCCCACGCTATCTTTAGCGTCAAAAATCAGCGCCTGATAGAAAAGCACGGTCTCCGCGCCCTCTCTAAATACGGCTAAAAACACCGTCCACCAAAGCGCCTTAGCAGAGCCCGCGGATATCGACTCGCTGACGTGGCTTTGGATATATTTGCTCCATTTTTTTGCGCCTGCGTTTGAGAGCAACCAAAAACCGACGTAAAAGAGCAGTCCTACGGCAATAAGCATCACCGCGCCCTCCATCACCTCTCTTTTTTGACCCGCAGCACCCGCAAATATCAAATTCATAATCCACGCCATAACAAAGCTTAACACGACCGCTACGCCAAGCGAGCTGTAAACGATACTCATGCGCTTTTCGTTGCCGGTTTTTAGTAGATACGCCACGACTGCCGCTACGATGATGAGCGCCTCAAATCCCTCGCGAAGTATGATCGTAAGCGCATAAACAAATAGCGCCCAAGGCGAGCTGCTGCCGCTTGTTTTTTCTAGCGCGGCGTCTAAATTTGCACCTAGATTATCGGCTGCTTGCTGGAGTCTCTCGACGCTCACACCCGCTTTCATCAGCGCGACTACTTCGCCGAAATTTCCTTCTATCTTAGTTTTTAGGCCGACGTCTATCGCGCCTACTTTGTTTTCCATGCCGCTACCTTCGAACTCGTCGAAGTAAATATCCTGCGCATCGCTCATAGCTTTATCTACGTCTTTTGCGGCGTAAAGTTTGATCGCATCGGCGATTTTTGCCTTTATGTTTGCAACGACTGGCGCAAAATCTGTAGCCGCGTCATCCTCGGCGCTATCAGGTAAAACCACGTTAGTAGCTAGCGAGCCCGAGTCCATAGGCAGCTTGGCTACGTTTTCGTATATCAGCGCGTCAAGCTCGTCCAAATTTGACTTTAGTACGTCGGCGGCTACATCGTTGTTTATCGCGATTATCGCCGAACCCATTCGTTTTTGGATATCGCCGTCGATGCCCTGACCGCCGTTTATAAATCTACGGATAGCCTCTTCTAGCTTCGTGTTGCGGTAAAGCTCAAATTTGGCTTTGTTGTTTATCTGCTGTTTTGCTGCGTCTTTATCGCCCTTTTCGTAGGCCGTGGCTGCAGCGCTAAGAGCTGTTTTTATATCGTTATAAACCACCTGCCAGTGCGGCTCGATAGCGGCGCTACTTGCAGGTTGCGCCGTAGTTTGGCTAGCCTCAGTAGCCTTAGCGGTCTGCGCGGCGTCTGCGTTTTTAGGATCGGAGTACTCGCCCACTAGCTTGTGACCGGTGTTTATGACGGGCAAAACCTCATCCATCTCTTTGTTTAGCTCGTCCATTATCGCTTGTATCTCTTCTACGGATTTTTTAGCGATGATAGCTTTGCGGATCTTGCCGAATTTAGACTCCATCGAGTAGGCTTTTTTCTGCCCCAAATTTACCCTAATCGCGGCTTCGATATTTTCAAAATGCCCAAAATACGCATTTTGTGTGGCGGTTTTTGCCTCATCGATCTTGCCCTCTTTATACTGCTGCATGATGCTTACGAACGAATCTTTTATGCTCTGTATCTCGGGGCCGTAGTCGGTATCGGCTGCATTTAGCATAAAAGGGATAAACAAAGCAAGTATAAATTTCAAAAATTTACTCATAAAAACTCCAAAAAATATGTTTTATGCGCGCATTTTATCATTAAAAAACTTTAGCGAAAATAAAAACGGCTATCAAGTATAAGTCTTATCAACAAGCTATATTTTTTGATTATCAGATTGATCCGACTTTGAAATTTGAGTAAATTTAAGAGGTAAAATTTGAAAGAAAATTCGGGAGCAAGCCGCCCCCGAATTCGAGTTAGATAGTAGCGCCCGCTTGTCTTAGCATAACGCGTTTGCGATATACGTTTGACACGTCTGCGGCGTCGCCTACTAGTAGCGCGTTGGTGGCGCAAACGGCGGCGCACATAGGGACTTTGCCCTCTGAGATGCGGTTTTGGCCGTACATATGAAGCTCCTCGTGAGAGTTCGTCTCCTCAGGGCCTCCGGCGCACATCGTGCACTTATCCATAGCGCCTTTTATGCCAAATGCCCCGTCTCTAGGAAACTGTGGCGCACCAAACGGACATGCGTATAGGCAGTATCCGCAGCCGATGCATTTGTTTTTATCGTGAAGCACGATACCGTCGGCTCTGATGTAAAAACAATCAACCGGACACACCTGCTCGCAAGGAGCGTCGGTGCAGTGTTGGCAGGCTATCGTAGTCGATACTTCCTTGCCCTCTATACCGTCGTTTAGCGTGATGACCTTGCGGCGGTAGAGCCCCACAGGGAGCTCGTGAGCCGAAGAGCAAGCGACCTGGCATCCAAAGCAGCTGATACATCTGTTTGTATCTACGAAAAATTTCATTCTTGCCATCTCTTACTCCTTAGACTCTATTTTCGCCGTATTCGTGGAAGAAGGTGTTAAAGCCCTCTCCGTCTGCTTTTTCTATCCTGCAAAGTCCGGCGTTAAATTCCGAAATTTGAGTAACCGGGTCAAAGCCGTAGTTTGTTACGGTATTAAAGCTCTCGCCGATCGTATAAGGCTTAGTGCCCTCAGGATAGCGGTCTTCTAGGCTCACGCCTTGCATAACGCCCGCGAAGTTATACGGCATACAAATTCTATCCGGCGTAACCATCTGAGTATGATAGCAGCGAACCTTGATCTTAGTGCCTTGCGGAGAGTGAATCCACATCATATCGCGGTCTTGGATACCGTATTTTAGGGCAAGCTCAGGGTGAACGTTAGCAAACATCTCAGGCGTGATCGCCGCTAGATACTTACTCGTTCGCTCGATCATACCAGCACCGCTTAGGTTTACTAGGCGCAATGTGCTAAATACGATAGGGAATTCCTTACTCCAGTCTTTTGCTTGCTGCTCGGATTTATATTTCGTCTCGACGCGGAAGTTTCTAGCCTGATCGTCGAAAGTCGGGTATTTTTGTACCAAATCCCAGCGCGGAGAGTGGATAGGCTCGCGGTGTTTAGGGATCGGATCTAGGAATTCCCAAACGATCATTCTAGCCCTTGCGTTACCAAACGGCACTACGCCTTTTTCGCGGCATTTTTCTAAGATAAGTCCGCTGTGATCCGTACTCCAAGTAGCTCCCATCAGTCTTTTTTCTTCTTCGGTTAAGGTTATGCCTAGGACTTTTTCGATATTTTCTTTAGTTATTTGCGGATAGCCGCCTTTTACGTCCGATCCTACCAAAGTCGTATCCTCGCTAGCTAGCTGACTAACGCCGTTATGCTCTAAGCCGAAACGATTTCTAAATCCGCAACCGCCCTCTGCGTAAGACTTGCTCATATCATAAAGTATCGGCGTACCAGGGTGTTTTTCGTCCCATGCCGGCCAAGGCTTACCGTAGTATTCGCCTTTTACGTCGCCGCCGATACCCATTAGCGTATCAGGGTCGAAATTTTGCCAGTTAGCCTGATGTCTTCTAAACATCTCGGCCGTTCTACCGGTGCAGCCGATAGATTTACCCAAGCGAGCTATCTCGTTTGTAGCGTCGTCAGGCCATACGAAGTCGTCTTTAACTTGTTTTGGCTCGTTATTCACGGTCGCCATCTTCATGCCTTTTACGTACTCGTCGTAAAAGCCGAATTTTTTAGCAAATAAGAACATAACGTCTTGGTCGGCCTTGCTCTCGTAAAGTGGCTCAACGACTTTCGTTCTCCATTGACCGGAGCGGTTAGTCGAGCTTATATGACCTTCGTTTTCAAACGCAGTAGCCACCGGAAGTACGTAAATTCCGTCTTTTCTATCTGAAAGGATAGCAACCTCGTTTACGAACGGCTCCGCAACTACTAGCATATCTAGCTTGTCGACGGCTTGTTGAATTTTAGTAAGGTGAGCCATAGAGGTGATACCGGTTCCTTGAACCCAAAGAACGCGAAGTTTGCCGCTAGTAAAAGTCTTTTCCTCTTTTAGAACGCCTTGCCACCATTTTGATAGCGACCAGCCTTTTTCGTTTCTCCAGTTTCTATCTTCCGGATTTTGCGGATCGTGATAAAAATACTCTTCAAATACGGTATTTTTTACCGGAGCGCCGCCCTGTTTCGGCTCTTTTGTCGAAACCGCAAATCGCTTAATAAACTCGTCATAATCAACGCCCCAGCCTTTGCAGTAGTATTTCCAAGAAGCATCCGCTAACCCGTAATACATCGGCAAGCTATCGGAAAGGTTACACATA
>NZ_CALIII010000265.1 GCF_938018145.1 uncultured Campylobacter sp. | reverse complement strand
TAAAATTTAAGCGTGCGCTAGGCATATAGCCTGCGGAGCGCCAAATTTTAAAACCAACGACGTATAGCGCGGCGAGACGACGCTTTCAAGCTTATTTTTCTTTTTCTCGCAGCCTTAACCCTAGCTCCCTTAACTGCTCCGCGCTAGCTTCGCTAGGCGCCTTCGTTAGCGGGCACTGAGCGCGCTGAGTTTTAGGGAAGGCGATGACGTCGCGGATCGAGCTGGTTTTATTTACTAGCATATTTAGCCTGTCAAAGCCGATCGCGATACCGCCGTGCGGAGGCGCGCCGAAGCTTAATGCATCGAGCAAGAAGCCAAATTTCTCGCGTTGCTCAGCTTCGTCGATACCAAGTAGCTTAAACACCTTTTGCTGAATGTCGTTTTTGTGTATCCTTACGCTACCGCCGCCAAGCTCATAGCCGTTAAGCACGACGTCGTGAGCGACCGAGAGAATGTCCTCGAGATCGGACTCGTCGATGTTTTTAGGCATAGTAAACGGATGGTGCATAGCTGAGTAGCTGCCGTCGTCGTTTTGCTCAAACATCGGGAAGTCAAGCACCCATAAAAACTCCATTTTGTTTTGGTCGATGATGCCCATTTGCTCGGCGAGGAAAATCCTAAATCGTCCCATGTAGTCAAGTACGACTTTCTTCTTGCCGGCGCCGAAAAACACGACGTCGCCGACTTTTAGCTCGCAGCGAGCGACAATCTCGTCAAGGTCGCTTTGCTCGAAAAATTTGCAAAGCGGTCCTTTTAGCCCGTCCTCTTTCATCTGGAAGTAGCCAAGGCCCTGAGCGCCGAATTTGCGGACGAATTCCTCAAAACGGTTCATCTCGCGCTTACTAAAGATATTATCGCCGTTTGGCACTTTTAGCGCTTTGATGCGGTTTTTCTTAGGTTCGGTTGCGATTTTGCTAAAGATTTCATTGCTAGAGCGCGCGAAAATGTCGATAACGTCGATCATCTTTAGATCGTAGCGCAAGTCGGGCTTATCGCTGCCGTAGCTCTCGGTCGCCTCTTTGTAGCTCATGCGGCGGAAAGGGATTTGGATATCGTATCCGCATGCGGCAAATACGTCTTTTAGCATATTTTCGGCCATATTTAGGATATCTTCTTGCTCGATGAAGCTCATCTCGATATCTATCTGCGTAAATTCCGGCTGTCTATCGGCGCGCAAGTCCTCGTCGCGGAAGCATTTTGCGATCTGGAAATATTTATCAAAGCCAGAGCACATCAAAAGCTGTTTAAAAAGCTGCGGGCTTTGCGGCAGGGCATAAAACTGGCCCGGATATACGCGGCTAGGCACTAGATAGTCTCTCGCGCCTTCAGGCGTAGCGCGCGTTAAAATCGGCGTTTCAAACTCGATAAAGCCCATTTTATCTAGGCTGTTTCTAGCTGCGATCGCCGCTTTTGAGCGCATTTTAAAGATATTTTGAAGTTTCTCGTTTCTAAGGTCCAAAAATCTGTATTTTAGCCTGATGTCCTCGTTTACGCTCTCGTCGCCGATGACGAAAGGTAGCGTCTCGCTCGGGTTTTCGACGACCACTTCGTTTGCAACTACTTCGATCTCGCCCGTTTTTAGGCGCGGATTTACTAGGCCTTCGCCGCGAGCGCGAACCTTGCCTTTTATCCTTAGCACGTACTCGTCGCGAACGTGCGACGCGGCCTCGTGAGAGCTCTTGCTATCTGCCGGATCGCAGACGATCTGGATCAGTCCCGTGCGATCGCGCAGGTCCAAAAATATAACGCCGCCGTGGTCGCGGTAGGTATTTACCCAGCCGCAAAGCGTAACTTCTTTGCCTATGTCGGCACTGCTTAAATCAGTGCAGTAATGGCTACGCATTTTCACTCCTTTTGCTGTTTTTAACGCGCCCATTATACTAGAAATTTGCTTTTTCCCAGCTTTTTTAAAACAAAATGTGATAAAATCCGCTCTATGAAAAAAGAGAATTTATTACTTCCGGCTAAGGTAAAAAAAGTCGGTCTAGTCGCAAAAATCAATGGAAATTTAGTTAAAAACGCACAAATTTTACGCGAAATTTTAGCCAGGTACGGCGTTCAAATTTTATTTGAAAACGCGGCGGCTAAACATTTAAATTTAAAAGAGGGCTCGAATTTGCAAGGATTTGAGGTACGCGAGCTAGCTACGGAGTGCGATTTTTTGATCTCGCTCGGAGGCGACGGCACGATCATCTCGCTTTGTAGAAACGCGGCCGAGATTTCGCCCTTCGTGCTTGGCATACACGCGGGTAGGCTAGGGTTTTTAACAGATATCACGATGAATGAATGCGAGAAATTTTTCGCCGAGTTTTTCGAGGGCAAATTTGAGGTCGAGACCCCTTTTATGCTTGACGTTTTTTTGCACAAAAAAAGCGGGGAAATTTTACGCAAAATCGCATTTAACGACGCGGTAATCGTGGGCGAAAAGGTAGGCTCCATGACGCACGTGGAGGCCTTTTGGAACGAAAAATACTTTAACGCGTATTTTGGCGACGGCGTCATCGTCTCTACGCCCGTGGGATCAACCGGATACAACATGAGCGCGGGCGGAGCGATAACCTATCCTTTGAGCGAGGTGTTTTTGGTTACGCCCGTTTGCTCGCACTCGCTCACGCAGCGCCCAGTCGTGCTTCCGCGAGGATTTGAGATCAAATTTAAAACCGCAAGCGCGGCGGTGCTGGTTATCGACGGGCAGGAGCGGTACAAAATGGGCGAGCTTGAGAGCGTGAGCATGACGCTAAGCGCGAGCACGGCGCGGCTAATCCGCCACGTCGGGAGAGATTATTTTCAAATTTTAAAAGAAAAGCTGCATTGGGGTTATAATGATTGAGCGGATTTTGATAAAGCAAAATTTGAGTTTTGAAAACGTCGAGTTAAATTTCGGGCGCGGACTTAGCGTATTTACGGGCGTGAGCGGTGCTGGCAAATCAGTCCTGATGGGCTCGATAATGGCGGTTTTGGGGCTAAAAGATAGCGAAGCAAAGCTGATCGAGGCCGACGTCTCGCATAAATTTGACCTTGAGGAATTCGGCCTAGAGAGCGAGGAGATAAATACCTTTAAACTTTTTCGCGACAAAACGACGCGGTACTTTATAAACTCGCAAGCCGTTTCTAAAAAAAATCTAGCCAGCATCGCCAAAGAGCACGTAAAATACCTATCCGCAAAGGAAATAAACGAATTTGAAAACGAGAGATTTTTAAATTTGCTAGATAGCTTGCAGGCGAAAAAAGACGCTAAATTTAACGAAATTTTGAGCGAATTTAGGCTCAAATTTGACGAATTTAGCCAAATTTCTCGCGAGCTGAAAAAAATAATCGACGAAGAAAAAAGAGTGGAGGAGCTAAAGGAATTCGCATCCTTTGAAATCAATAAAATAGAAAGCGTGAGCCCGAAAATCGGCGAATTTGACGAGCTAATGGAGCTAAAAAAGCGCCTGAGTAAAAAGGATAAAATTTTAGAAGCGTGGAATAGGGCGGAGCAAATTTTTAATTTCGAGCAATCCGTAGTGGACGCGCTAAACATCAGCGACGTCGATAGCAGCTTTTTTGAAGAGGCGATGAACGAGCTGCGAGTAGCGCGCGAAAATCTAAACATGGACGAGCTAGAAGACGTGGATATCGAGGGCGTGCTAGACCGCATCGAGGCGATAAACTCGCTCGTGCGTCGCTACGGCGGCGAGGAGGAGGCTTTGCAGACGCTAAAAACGCGCAAGGCAGAGCTAGCCAGATACGAAAATATAAGCTTTGAAAAAAGCGAGCTGGAGCGTAAATTTAAGCAAAATGAAGCCGCGGTAAACGTGCTGGCCGATAAAATCAGCCAGGCTCGCGCGGCAAATTTAAAAGAGCTTGAGTCGCTCATAAATTCGTTTCTAAAAGAGCTTTATATGAGCGAGATTTCATTAAAGATAAATAGCAAAACCCTAAACTCCGCCGGCAGGGACGAGGTAAATTTGAGCCTAAACGAGACGGCGCTAAAAAATCTAAGCTCGGGCGAGCTAAACCGCTTAAGGCTAGCTTTTATCGCGAGCGAAAGTAAGATCACCGGAGGCGGCGAGGGCGTCATAATCCTAGATGAAATAGATGCGAATCTAAGCGGAAAAGAGGCGATGAGTATCGCAAACGTGCTGCTAAATTTGGCCGAATTTTATCAAATTTTTGCTATCTCGCACCAGCCGCAGCTTAGCTCTAAGGCCGATTCGCATTTTCTAGTAGAAAAGCGCGGCGAAACCTCGAACGTAAGGGAGCTAAAGGGCGAAGAGCGCGTATCTGAGCTAGCTCGTATGATAAGCGGCGAACGTATAACCGAGGAGGCGATAAATTTTGCTCGCCAGCTTTTGATTGTTTAAGTTTGGCTTAAAATTTAGGTTGAAAAAAGAAAAGTAATGGTATATTTGAAAAAAATTTTTAACGAGAATAGATGGAAAAAAATAAAATTTTAATAGTAGAAGACAACAAAGCGCTAGCTAGACTGATCGCCAAAAAGATGGAAGATAAGGTCGAAATGGAGATCGACGTGGCGTACACTATGGCTGAAGCGCAAGCTTTTTTAAGCGATCCAAAAGAGTATTTTATCGCGCTGCTTGATCTAAATTTACCCGACGCTCCAAACGGCGAAATCGTGGACTATGTCATATCAAAAGGCCTACCTAGCATCGTACTAACGGGTAGCATGGATGATGCCACTAGAGAGAGCTTCATCCATAAAGATATCGTGGACTACGTCTATAAGGGCAATATGGACGATATAAATTATATATTTAAGATCATAAATCGCCTCAGCAAAAATAGACAATATAAGGTAATGATCGTTGAGGATTCGGCGCCTTTTAGAAATAATCTTAAAAAAATCCTAACTAGCCTTCAGTTTCAGGTATTTACCGCCGCTCACGGCGAGGAAGCGATGAGTTATTTTGCCGATAACCCCGACATGAAACTTATTCTGTGCGACTATAGGATGCCCGTAAAAGACGGCCTTGAGGTTTTAAAGGAGATAAGAGCAGCGGGCGATAAAAATCAAATCGGCGTTTTGATGATGACGAGTCCGAGCGAAAACGTAAACGGCGCGATCTTTTTGAAAAACGGAGCGAATGATTTTATCGCTAAACCTTTTGTAAAAGAAGAGCTTATTTGCAGGGTAAATAATCTAATCGAAGCGATGGAAAACATAAATCAAATCGCCGATTTTGCGAACAAGGACTTCCTGACGGGCGTTTATAATAGAAGGTACTTTTACGACGATATGAACGAATACTTAGCCTACGCCGAGGAGCGCGCCGAGCCTTATGCGGTGGCGATGCTGGATATCGATCATTTTAAACATATAAACGATACCTACGGCCACGACGGCGGCGATAAGGCGTTAAAGACGCTAGCTAAAAAGCTTATCGACGAGACTAAAAAAGGCGATTTGGTGGCGAGATTTGGCGGGGAAGAATTTTGTATCGTGCTAAAAAACGTCTCGCATGAAGAGGCGGGTAAATTTTTTGTAAATTTAAGAGCTAGCATCGCAAACTGCAAGGTGCGACTAAAAAAAGAGCAGATAAAATTTACCGTCTCTATCGGAGTGGCCTTTAGTAGGAGCGATTATAAGCTAGATGAGCTTTTGGAGCTTGCCGACGAGGCTCTTTACAGAGCGAAAGAAAACGGGCGAAATAGGGTAGAAATAGCCTGATGATAATAGACACTCACTGTCATTTGGACGATGAAAGCTTTGATAGTGATCTAGTAAAAATTATAGCAAATGCCCAAGAAAACGGTGTCGGCGGAGTGCTGATACCAGGTGCTGATATTAATGATTTACCAAAAGCGGCTAAAATAACCCGCGAATTTGAAAATGTATTTTTTGCCGTCGGAGTTCATCCGTATGATAAGGATGGATTTGACAAGGACGTGCTTTATAAATTTGCAAAAGACGAAAAGTGCGTTGCTGTGGGCGAGTGCGGGCTTGATTATTTCCGCTTGCCTAAAGACGAAAATGAAAAAGAGCTTGAAAAAGCGGAACAAAAGCGCGTGTTTAGAGCACAGCTTGATATGGCGGTAGAGTTAAATTTGCCGGTTATTTTGCATATTAGAGATGCAAACGAAGATAGTTTTAATATCCTAAAAGAGTATGCAAGCAGGCTAGTCGGAGCGGTTTTGCACTGCTATAACGCTTCGCCTTTGCTTCTAGAGCTTGCAAAAATGGGCGAATTTTACTTTGGTATCGGCGGGGTTTTGACATTTAAAAACGCGAAAAATTTGGTTCAAATTTTGCCCCAAATTCCGCGAGATAGGCTACTGCTTGAAACCGATGCGCCGTATCTGACGCCCGAGCCCTTTAGGGGGCGTAGAAACGAGCCTGCCTTTACGCGATTGGTAGCAGTAAAGATGGCTGAGATTTTAAATTTAAAAGAAGAAGAGGTAATGGAAATAACAACGAAAAACGCGAAGAAAATCTTTATGAAATTTAACACGTAATCAAGGAGAAAAATGAAAATCTTTAGAGTAATAATGCTGTGTCTAGCATGTACGGGGTGGCTTTTTGCGACCGCGGCTAGTAGCGACGCAGAGCAAACCCAAAAGATGATATTAAAAGAATTCGACATAGACGCTAAATTTTTACAAAGCTCTCACTACGCTTCTATAAAAAATTCCATCAAGGACGGTAAGAGAAAAGAGTTTACTAATACCGTCAAAAACGGCTACAAACACATCCCGATGCTTCAAAAGATCATAAAAGACTCAGGTATCCCGGAGTCGTTTTTGTATCTTGCTATGACGGAGTCCGGTTTTTCAAATCACATAGTTTCTAGCAAAAAAGCCATCGGAATTTGGCAGTTTATGGAGTCTACGGCGAAGCTTTACGGTCTTAGAGTCGATAAATACACCGATGAGAGAAAAGATCCCATGGCAGCTACTGCTGCAGCAACAAAATATCTACAAAGCCTAAAAAACGACTTTGGCAAATGGTATCTTGCGATGATGGCCTATAACTGTGGCGAAGCAAGGCTAAGAGAGGGCATCAGGAAGGCTGGAACTACCGATCTAGCTACACTACTAGACGATAAAAAAAGCTATATCCCAAAAGAGACAAAAAGATTCGTCAAGAAAATTTTAACCATAGCACACATAGCTAAAGAGCAGGAAAATTTGCTCGCTAAAACGCAGGCTCTAAGCGGTACGAACGGTATAGAGCTATCAAAGATAGACGTTCCAGGCGGCACAACGCTGATGGAGGTAGGAGACAGTATAGGGCTTAGCCTAAAAAAGATGAAAGAATACAATATGCATCTAAAATTCGTCTATACTCCGCCAACGGAAAAGCCTTATTATCTTTATATCCCATTAAATAAAAAGAAAATGTTTAGCGACAACTTCGAGGCGGCACAAAATAGAAAATTTGAAATTTATACGGTCAAAGAAAGCGACACGCTGCTAACTATAGCCCAAAAAACAGGCGTAAATCATAAAATCATAAAAGAGTACAACGGACTTGCTTCAAACGAGATCAAGCCTAGCCAAAAGCTAGTTATCCCAAGTGAGCAAAACGTAAACTATCTAGCCGAGTATATGGTAAAAAGCGGCGATACGCTCGGAGAAGTTTCACAGAAATTTGACGTAGCGCTTGAGGATTTAAAAGAAGCCAATACGCTTATGAGCTCAAACAGCTCGATCGGAGCCAAACTTGCCGCAACCGAGTAGGGCTAAATTTATATTTTTTAGTCTATTTTTCGTATTTTTTATGAGCGGCTGTTCGTTCTTGACTTCGCCGTTTGGCGGGATCACTGGTAGCGGCGGCACAAAAAAAAGCGGTAAGATAAATAGCTCAAAGGGCATGCATGAAGCAACCATGCGCCCATACACCATAAACGGGAAAACATACTATCCGACCGTCGTAAAGGTCGGCGATAGGGCTAGCGGTATAGCTAGCTGGTACGGTCCGGATTTTCACGGCAAAAAGACGTCAAACGGCGAGACTTACGATATGCACGCTATGACGGCAGCGCATAAGACTCTGCCGATGAATACGATGGTGCGCGTGACGAATATAAAAAACGGCAAAAATATAATCGTACGCATAAACGACCGTGGTCCTTTTGTCGCAGGGCGCGTGATAGACCTGTCAAAAACTGGCGCGGTGAAGCTTGATGTGTTTAACGCCGGTACGGCCCCGGTTTTGCTAGAGGTTGTTGGCTTTAA
>NZ_CALIII010000264.1 GCF_938018145.1 uncultured Campylobacter sp. | reverse complement strand
TCCATGCCCACGCTAGCGATGATACCGAAAAGCAGCAGCATAATGCCGCCGATGACGGGAGCGGGGATCGTGGAGAGCGCGGCGCCGAGCTTGCCCACGAAGGCTAGCAGTATCGCCGCAAGCGCGGCAAAGGTCATGATGGCGGGATTATAGGCCTTCGTGATGCTAACCGCGCCCGTGACCTCCGAGTAGGTGGTGTTTGGCGGTCCGCCGAAGCAGCCTGCCAGCGACGTCGCGAGTCCGTCGCCTAGAAGAGTGCTTTTAAGCCCCGGATTTTTGAGGAAATTTTCCTTCGTGACGTTGCTGATCGCAAGCATATCGCCGATATGCTCGATCGCGGGCGCGATAGCGATAGGCACCATGTAGATCACGGCTTCGAGCTTAAAAACCGGCGCGGTGAAATTTGGCAGCGCAAACCACGGCGCATTTAGAATCGGCGTAAAATCCACGATCCCGACGAACAGCGACGCGCAGTATCCAGCCGCGATGCCGCACAGGATCGGCACTAGGCGTAGCATACCGCGGCCAAACATCATCACGACGATAACCGCCGAAAGCGATATGAGCGCGATGGTAAGCGACTGCCCCTGCGTATAGAGCGCCTCTTTGCCCTTGCCCATGACCATATTTACGGCCGCGGGCGAGAGGATGAGGCCGATCGTCATAATGACGGGGCCCACGACCACGGGCGGTAAAATTTTATGCAAAAACCCCTCGCCCTTTAGCCTAATCAGCGCGCTCAGCACCACGTAAAACAGCCCCGCCGCGATCACTCCGCCCATCGTCGCGGCGATGCCCCACTCCTTCACGCCAAAGCTAAGCGGCGCGATGAACGCGAAACTAGACGCGAGAAAGATCGGCGGGACGTGTTTGCGCGTAATGAGCTGATACAGCAACGTGCCGATGCCCGCCGTAAACAGCGCCACGGACGTATCAAGCCCCGTTAATATCGGCACCAGCACGAGCGCGCCAAACGCGACGAATAAAAACTGAACGCCAACCAGAGCGTCTTTAAACCTAAGATTATAGCCTTCGTATTTTTCCATATTTTCCTCTTTTTATTTTACGGCTTATTTTTGACTCTTGAAATTTGCAGCATTTGTCTTGTTTTGCAGCCAAATTTAAACACAAAGCGATTTTAAAATTCGTGAAATTATAACATATCGGCGACGATTACGGCGACGAAAATGCACCGTTTTAAGCAAATTTTTCGAGCGAATTTTAAATTTACGCACCGAGACCCGCACCGCAAAAATGCTAAATTTGGTTTGGTTAAATTTAGCGTTTTAAATTATAGTTTTTGTGCAAATTAATCTTTCTTGTTAAGGGGGAAGGGG
>NZ_CALIII010000263.1 GCF_938018145.1 uncultured Campylobacter sp. | reverse complement strand
ACGGATTGTGTGTAGTTTAAATAGTTTGCGGCGGATACGACGGGAGCGGACCGGTCGTCCGTGACCCGAGTATCCTAGCCGAAAACTATTTAAAATCCAGCCGAGCCGGGGAATTAAAAAAGGATAAAAATGAAAGAATTTATGAGTTACGCATCCTCTCTTGAAATTTTACGCTCTACGCTCGCTCCGTGGGACCGCGTAGAAAAGGTCACGCTCACGCAAGCACTTGATCGCCGTATCGCCGTAGATATCGCGGCACAGGACAACTCCCCGGAGCGTCCCGTCTCTGCGATGGACGGCTACGCGTTTGCGTGGAGAGAGGATTTGAGCGAGCTTGAGCTCATCACCGACCTACCCGCAGGTAGCGATAAAGGCCTAAAGGTCGAGGGCGTAAAATGCGTCAAAACATTCACCGGCTCGCTGATGAGCGAAGGTACCGACACGCTAATCCCGGTCGAAAACGTCGAGGTCGTAGGTAGCAAGGTCGTGATCAAAAAACCCGTCGCAAAGGGCTTTGCCGTACGCGAGGTCGGCGAAAGCTACAAAAAAGGCGAAATCCTAATCAAAAAAGGCGCGACGATAGGCTACGCCGAGACTGCGCTGCTAGCCGAGCTTGGGATCTTTAACGTTAGCGTATTCGTGCGGCCCAGAGTCGCTGTGCTAGCGACTGGAAGCGAGATAAAAGACCTCGGTGAACCGCTAGAAAACGCCGCGCAGATCCACAGCTCAAACCACGTAGGCATCGCGGCCATGGTGCGTAAAATGGGAGGCGAACCCGTGCTGTGCGAGATAGTGCGCGACCGCGCCGAGCTCGTAAAAGACGCCATCGTCCGCGCGCTAAAATCAGCCGACGTGCTCGTCACCACGGGCGGCATCAGCATGGGCGACTACGACTTCGTAAAAGGCGCTCTGGGCGAAAATTTCGACATCATCATAGACGGCGCCGCGATCAAACCGGGCCGCCACATCAAGGTAGCCAAAGCGGGCGAAAAGTATATATTTGCGCTGCCGGGCTTTCCGTACTCGGCGATGGTGATGTGCGTGCTCTACGTGCGCGTGCTGCTAAATGCGTGGTTTGGCGCTAGCGAGCCTAAAATCACGGCGATCATGGACGAGGACTACAAAAAACGCTCGCCGTTTTTGGAGTTTACGGCGGTAAATTTAGAAAATCGCGACGGCAAAATTTACGTAAATTTAGACGGCAAGAAGCTGGGCAGCTCGGCGATCGTAAACAATCTCACGGGAGGCGCCGCGCTTTTAATCATCCCGAAAGAGACCGAATTTATCGCAAAGGGCGAGATAGTCGAAGTGCTGAAAATGGTTTAAATTTGGAGTTAGGCGTTTGCGGTTGCGGGTAAATTTGGATGAGCTAAAAGCCAAAATTTGATAGATTTACAAGCAGCCTTCATCGCCTCACTCAAACACCCTATAATGCGCCTCGTCGGCAAACTCCAGCATCTCCTTATCGCCCCTGCTGTCGCCGTATGCGATCACGCGATCAAAGGCGTCCGTGTCGTACGCCTCGCGCACGCGGCGCACCTTCTCCGCGCCGTAGCAGTTGGCGCCGTCTATCTCGCCCGTTATCACGCCGCCCTTTTTCTTGATGCGAGTGCCTAGTAGCTCGATGCCCTGCGCCTGGCACCACGGAGCCAGCCAGTCCTCGAGCGACGCCGTCACGATCACGACCTTGTCGCCGTTTGCCTTATACTCGGCGATCTTTGCCATCGCGGAAAATTTCACGATATCCTCGATGTGCGTGTTTGAGTATTTTTTGCAAATTTGAGCGAATTTATCCGCGCTCATACCCGCGAAAAAGTATGTCATCAGCCGCCTGCGAGCGTAGTTGTTGCTGCAAATTTTTAGCTTATATCCGATCAAAACGGGCGAAAGCCAAAAAATCCCTCTAAAAAATTTCTTAAATCCCACGACGTAGGCGATAAACTCCAGCAGCGAATCATCGCGCGTGATCGTCCCGTCAAAGTCGAATAAAACCAGATTCATCTTCGTCTCAAATTTTAAATTTGCGCGATTATACCGCGCTAGCGTTAAGGGACGGCAAATTTAAAGGGATTGCAAGTAAAATTTAACGACTTTGCTTGTCGTTTTCTAGACTTTTAGCCGCCTTTTCGTACCAAATTTGAGCTTCTTTTTGATTTTTCTCTACGCCAAGGCCGTTTGCATATAGATCGCCGATCGCGCTAAATGCCGGCGCCGTGACGTGATCAAACCTGCCGTTTGCCTTAAGATATAGGCTCATCGCTTTTTGGTAACTTTGCGCGACGCCAAGGCCCTGCTCGTAAAGCTTACCGAGGCGATACTGCGATGTCAGATCGTCTCTTTTTGCGCCCAGCGCGTAAAATTCCGCCGCCTTCTTGTAGTCTTGCTTTACCCCCAAACCTTGCTCGTAAATTTCGCCCAAATAGCGCGGTGCTTTCATATCGCCCTTTGCCGCTGCGTTTAGAGCCTGCTCTTCACGCTCGCTCGCCTCCAAGCTTTGCGAAAATATCCACTCTCTCACGGCTTTTATATTATAAGCGAGCTTTTTCCATGTATAGGCATGTTCGCTCCCCGGATTTCCCGCAGGCAGATCAGGGATCGTGCCCGCCGTGATGCTCATATAGTTTATATTCGCGCCCTTTGCGGTCAAATTTTTTACAGCGGAGTTAATCTCCTCCGTGCTATCTGTGCCATCTATCTGCGCTCTAGCGACCTTGCCGCCGTTTTTAGCGAGTACTTGCGTTATGGCGTTCATACCCGGGAAGGCTTTCTTATCGCCCTGTGAAACGAGGATGAAAATTTTATTTTTCGCCATACTCGCCGTTACATCAGGATCCCATTGGCACGCCACGAGGTAGGACGCGGCAAAGAGATTCGGATATTTGGCATTCATCGCTATAGCCATCATTCCGCCCATGGACTGACCGGTGGCGTAGATTCTATTGCTGTCGATCGCGTAAATTTGAGTTAGATGCTTTACTAAAGCGACGGTAGCCTCAAGCTCGGGCGTAGCCTGTGATTCGTCATTTACGACCTGCACGCTATACTGCG
>NZ_CALIII010000262.1 GCF_938018145.1 uncultured Campylobacter sp. | reverse complement strand
AAATTTGGCGACGGGAGTTACCATATAGGTAATGACCGAGCCAAATTTAAAAGCAACGAAGTATAGGGCAAAAAGACGAGCCGCCGCTCAAATTTTAAAAACTAGAGTGGAAGCTAACAAACACCGCCCTCCCCGGCGCATGCACTACCGGATCGGGATCTAGCGCCCCTACGTGCTCGCCGCTGATAAACTCGGCGTAATCTTTATCAAATATATTTGTGACCCCAAGCCTCACGCCCCAGCTGTTTTTAAACTCAAATCCGCCGTAAACGTCCATCGTCGTAAAGCTCTTGGCCGCTTCGCGCTTGTCGATGCCAAAGCCGGTGGTTTTATCAAAATCTCCCCTATTTTGCTTTGCTACGTAGCGCACCGCAGTGCCGATATTGTAGCTGCCAAAGCTCGCGTAGTCTTTGTAATCAAAGGCTAAATTTGCCTCAAACGGGCGGATCTGATAGAGCGGTCTGCCGTCGGTTTTGTTTTGTCCGTAGTTGTAAAATAGCGAGGTTTTTAGCCCGAAATTTCGCGCGAAGTTATACTCGCCGCGCAAATTTACGCTGTAAATCCTAGCATCGACGTTGCGCGTGATGACGGCGTTTTTATTCATCGGCGCAGCAGCGGCCGAGTGGCGGCGATCGTAGATAACCAGATCCTGCGCGTCGTCTGCGATAAAGTGCCCGCCCACGCTAAAGCTATCCTCGCCCTGACGCGAACTCATGTATTCTTTATAAAATTCGCTCTTGTAAGTAAAGCCCAAATTTACGCGGTTGTGACGCTCGGGCTTTAGCAGCGGGTTGCTCACCCAGCCGTTATTCATCGGACCGTAAAGCGTGTTAAATCGCTCCATATTGCCGGGTATGCGCTGCAAGCTCTCAAGCGCCGCGTAGTAGCTATCTAGCTCGTTTGGCGTAAAATCGTATTTTAGGCTGGCGCTTAGGCCGTCTTGCTTGACGCTACCGTCAAAATCATATCCATAAACGCTGCGGATAAGCCCTTTTACCGTCCGAAGCGGCGCGGCAGGCGCAAAATACGGCTCGTTTAGTCCCT
>NZ_CALIII010000261.1 GCF_938018145.1 uncultured Campylobacter sp. | reverse complement strand
CCTTTTATCTTTAATGCCAAGATGCACAATACCGGCGAAATCGACTTTGAGCGGATAGAAAAAGCGATCAAATTTAAGCCCGATCTAAACTACAAAACCGTCGTTGCTAGCCCTATTTGCAACTCCGCTTTGCTGCTGATACCGCTTCCCTCAGGACAAAAGTCCAAGCTTAGCGAAGCTGACGTCATCCGCCTCGTAAAGCTGCTGGTTGCGCACGGAGCGGATGCGAACGATAAATTTGTTTTAAGCTGCATTTACGGTGCGGACGGCTTTTGGCTTTTTAAAGAGCTGCTTAGCATGAACGCTGACGTGAGCGAGATACCTTGGCAAATTGCGCTGGATTTGCGCTCGTTTGCCTACAAAAATGGCGTTGTTTTTAAGTCGGGCGAGGCCGTAAATTTAAAGGCGGCGCAGTTTGGAAAAGCGCGAAATTTAGGGAATTTTACCGAGAGAAAATAAGATATTTCGAGGAGTTTTTAAAATTTAAAAGCTTAAAAGAGATTAACAAAGGCGGACTTAGATTTTTTATAGAGACGAATTTGGCGCTTGATAACGCCGAGGCGGTCAAATTTCTGCTAGAAAACGGACTTTGCGAGCGAGTGGGCGAATGCGAGTTTTTGAGAAAAAAGGCTAAATTTTACGAAGCGACGGAGGTTTTGAAGCTTAAATTTTAGTCGCCTTTGAAAACTCGGCAATAAAATTTAAAAATCCAAATCCCAAATTTGACTAATTTTAACCTTTTACCGCGAGTCAAATTTGAGAAACAAATTTTAGATTAGTTGATAGTATTCGTATCAAGTTTAAAGATATTCTTAGCACCTTGTGCTATAATCTGCTAAAAATTTTAAAAACAAAGGACGAAAAATGAGCGAAAAATTTGAATTTCAGACCGAGGTAAACGAGCTGTTAAATTTGATGATACACTCGCTTTACTCGAACAAAGAGATATTTTTGCGCGAGCTCATCTCAAACGCGAGCGATGCGCTGGATAAGCTAAACTACCTATGCCTCACGGACGACGCATACAAAAGTCTAAGCTACTCCCCGCGAATCGATATCAAAATAGACAAAGATAAAAAGACGCTAACGATCAGCGATAACGGCATCGGCATGGACAAAAATGAGCTGATAAATAACCTCGGCACCATCGCTAGAAGCGGCACGAAGGGCTTTTTGGACAAGCTAAGCGGCCAAGCCAAAAAAGATAGCGCGCTCATCGGGCAGTTTGGCGTCGGGTTTTATTCGGCGTTTATGGTAGCGGATAAGATCGAAGTCGTGAGTAAAAAGGCGCTTGGCGATGAGGCCTTCATGTGGAGCTCGGATGCGAAAACCTACGAAATCTCGCCCGCGCAAAAAGATAGCCACGGCACCTCGATCACGCTTTATCTAAAAGACGATGAGTTTGCCGAGTCCTACCGCATAGAAAACATCGTCAAAAAATACTCCAACCACATCCCGTATCCGATATTTGCGGATAAAGAAGAGTACGTAGCGCCTAAAGAGGGCGAAAAAGAGGGCTCGTACGAGACCAAAAACGTGCAGATAAATAAGGCCTCGGCGCTTTGGAAAATGAGCAAAAGCGCGCTAAAAGATGCCGACTACAACGACTTTTATAAGCAAATCTCGCACGATAGCGAAGATCCGCTGCTATGCGTACATACAAAAGCCGAGGGCAAGATCGAGTACACTACCCTATTTTTCGTGCCGGCTAGTGAGCCGTTTGATCTATTTCGCGTGGATTATCAAAGCGGCGTGAAACTCTACGTCAAAAGCGTATTTATCAGCGACGACGCCAAAGAGATGCTGCCGCCGTATCTTAGATTTGTCCGCGGCATAATCGACGTTGAGGATCTACCGCTAAACGTCAGCCGCGAAATCCTGCAAGAAAACAGCATAATGCGTAGCGTAAGGGAGCAAAGCGTTAAGAAAATCCTGGGCGAACTAGCCAAGCTAAAAGAAAAAGATAGAGAAAAATACATCAAATTTTATAAAATATTCGGCAAGGTGATCAAAGAGGGACTTTACGGATTTAGTAGCGAAAAGGAGCAAATTTTAGACCTTTGCCTCTTTAAATCAAGCAAGCGCGAGGGACTAATCAGCCTAAAAGAGTACAAAGAGGCGATGAAAGACGGACAAAAATCGATCTACTATATCAGCGGAAACAACGAAACGATGCTAAGAAATTCGCCGCTTTTAGAGAGCTTTAAGGCTGAGGGCACCGAGGTGCTCATTATGGACGAGGAGATAGACTCTATCGTTATGCCGATGGTCCAAGACTACGACAAAACACCGATAAAAGCGGTAAATCACACCGATATCGACGCCGAGATCAAGCCGGAAAAAAGCGAAGCCGACGAGGGCAAATTTGCCGCGCTGCTAGCTAAGATGAAAGAGATACTAAAAGACGAGGTCAAGGACGTAAAGCTAAGCTCGCGCCTAAGCGAAAGCGCCGCCGTCATCGTCTACGATAAAAACGATCCCGACTACGCTACGCAGATGATGCTAAAGCAGATGGGGCATAGTGCGGGTAAAATTTTGCCGATACTGGAGATAAATCCAAAGCACGAGCTCTTTGAAAAGCTATCTCAAAACGAGGCGATGATCTACGACGCGGCGGAGCTACTTTTAGATATGGCTAAGCTAAACGAAGGCGTCGCGATCGACGATCCGTCAGCATTTAGTAAAAAGCTAACCAAAATCCTGTTAAAAGCGATCTAAATTTAAGCCTTTTTGAGGCTTAAATTTTCGGCTCGGCGGCGGAGTTAAATTTGTCGCCGAGTTTTTTAAATTTAAGCTCAAATTTACGCTCCAAAATCCACCCGCCCTACCCTTAAATTTACGGCGTCAAATTTGATTTAATAGGCGTTTGCTATCTAGGTTGAAAAAATTAGTAAGCTACATTTGCGTAATATTTGGTTATAATTGCCGAAAAATTTAAGGTATGAAGTGAACGAAAGTAAGGAACATTTCGTAAAAGAAGAAGATTTTATCGTATCAAAAACCGATCTAAAGGGCAAGATAACCTACTGCAATCAGCCGTTTTTAAAGATCGTCGGCGCGACACAAGAGCAACTTTTGTACAAACCGCACAACGTCATCAGGCATCCCGATATGCCGCGCATCGTGTTTAAGCTACTGTGGGAGCGTATCAAGGCGAAGCAAGAGATATTTGCGTTCGTTAAAAACAAGAGCTTTGACGGCGGCTTTTACTGGGTATTTGCCAACATTACGGCTTCGCTAGACGCCAACGGAGAGATCATCGGCTACTACTCCGTTCGCCGCAAGCCAAACCCAGATGGCGTCAAATTTATCGAAGGCGTATATAGACGGTTGCTTGAGGCCGAAAAAAGCGGCGGCATGGAGGCTTCGGGCAAGCTACTGGGACAAATTTTAGCTGGCGCCGGCGTCGGCTACGACGAGCTAGTGCATAAACTTCAGCGAGGGCAGATATGAGACAGCATCCAATCTCGGGCGATATAATTAAGCTAAAAAACGAGCTTAACGAGCTTGAAAAAATGGACATCAAACCGCAAGAAGCGATCATGAGCGCCGCGCAGTTTAGCACTATAGCTAATTCGATTAAGGTGCAAGGAGCAAAAGGTAGCGGATATTTTTCGGCCGTTTTTGATGATGAGGAGTATTATGCTAACATTAGCGCCTATCTGTCGCAAATACTCTCGGTGATATCGCTAAAAAGCGAAAAAAACGGTATCAGTATAAAAGCAAATCTCAAGCTCCAAGTCACCGCGAAAAATATCAAGGATATAACCGAGCTCCTGCAAGCTCAAAGTGCTATCATGCAAAAATACAAAAGACGAAGCTTCTTTGACAAAGACGCGGCTCGTCTGCGCGCCGTAAAGACGCAGCTAGCCGAGCTACTTAAAGCGCAATCAAGACTAGATAAGCTACTAAAAACGCAGGCTAGCATCATCTCAAACGTGATTTTAGGCGAGTTTAAGACAGTATATAAATTTTTGCTCTACGCGGTTTTTGTAGCAAAAAGCAGAGGTGATCAGCTACTTTTAGCCGAGATAATAAGCGTTTGCGATAAGATTGCAGCAATGATTGGGCCGATATTTAGCGACCAGAGTCTAAAGACTGGCGAGCTCGTGTATCACTATCTGGTTTACGAGCTGCGAGAGTTGAAAGCGAATTTTATAAACTAATCTTTTTGCTTTTTTGTATTGTTTTTTATAAATTTAGCGCGCTTAAACTGCGGCAAATTTAATCATGTTTTCAAATTTGCATTAATCCAAAGATATTTAAATTTAACGCCCTGCCGTAAATTTAAATATCTTTTAAAATTTCATCCGCTATTTTTCCCGCGCCGCCGTTATCTATCTGCTTGGAAAGCTTGCTTGAAATTTGCGCTATATCCATCTCGTTTATCAAATTTAGCATCTCATCCGCGTCGATTTCGCCGCCTTTTTGAAAGCAAAATTTGGCCAAATTTTGATCCACGAGAAATTTCGCGTTAAACACCTGATGGTTGTTTGCGGCGTAAGGATAAGGCACGAATACGCTAGGCAGTGCATTTGCCGTGAGTTCCCACAGCGTGCCCGCCCCTGCGCGGCTTATCGCTAGATCGGCACGACTCATCTTAAGCTCTATTTTGGGATCAAAGTCAAAAAGTTCGAGTTCGTCGCTGCTAAGACCTAGTTTTTTGTACTCCTCTTGTAAGCTCTCAAGCGCGTTTTTGCCGCATTGATGGATGATTTTTACGCCTTTTTCTTTAAAAACGGGAGCCAGCTTTAAGGCTAGCGAATTTATCGCCGCCGCACCCTGCGAGCCGCCTAAAAATATCACCGTTTTTAGCTCGCTGCGAAGCCTAGCCGCGCTAAAAAATCTCTCCGCTACGGGATAGCTAAAAACAGGCTTAAAATACGAGCTAAAAAAACCCTTTGCGAGCGGTTTTAAGAGCTTGTTTAGGTTGCCGATCACGGCGTTTTGCTCATGGATAAAAAGCGGCGTGCGTGAGATGATCGCCGCAAATGCTGCAGGCGCCGCACTGTATCCGCCCACGCTAACGACGGCTTTTACGGCATGAGTTTTGAAAATTTTACGACATTTAAAGGCTAAATTTAGGATATTAAAAAGCGAAAAAAGCTTGCCTAGTCCTTTTTTATTTACAACTCCGCTACTTGGCAGGAAAAATATCTCGCTAAATGCGGCGTCGTTTTCAAACCACATCTTGTCCTGGCCGCTGCTTGAGCCTACAAATATCGTCCTACATCCGCGCGATACCAGTTCTTCGTTTAAGGCTTTTGCGACAGCCAGGTGTCCGCCAGTGCCGCCGCCACAGACTACGATAGTGCCGCTTTCGGTTTTATTTCGGGCTTCGCTGTTAGTCAAATTTGACGGCAAAATTTCAGCAGCATTTTGCTCTTTGTCTTGTGCATTTTCAGGCGTCAAATTTTACTCCTTGTCGTCTAATTTCGGACGTTCAAATTTGACCTTAAATTTGCGTCGTAAGTCAAATTTGGGCCTAATCTTTTACTTTTTTACTCACCATCAGCACCATGCCGACCCCTATGCAAAGCGCTAGGATCGAGCTACCGCCGTAGCTTAGAAACGGTACGGCGATGCCTTTGATAGGCGTGATCGAGGTGATGCCGTATGAGTTCATGATAAACGAAAACGAGATGAGAAGCCCGACGCCGAGCGTAAAGAGGTGATAGACTTTGTTTTCACTCCTTGAGGAGACGCGAAAGATACGGAAA
This sequence comes from uncultured Campylobacter sp., assembly GCF_938018145.1. GTDB lineage: Bacteria > Campylobacterota > Campylobacteria > Campylobacterales > Campylobacteraceae > Campylobacter_A. The sequence continues at coordinate 1,038 of NZ_CALIII010000261.1, read as the reverse complement.
AGCAAAATCAAAAGAAGCGACGTGATGATAAGTATCCCCAGCACCCCGACCTCCTCGGCGATACCGGCAAGTACGAAGTCCGTGTGCACTTCGCTCAAAAATCCGAGCTTAAACACGCCCGCTCCAAGCCCTTCGCCGAAAAATCCGCCGTGCTTTATCGCATTTAGCGAGTGCGAGATCTGATAGGGCTCAGGTACGCCCTCGACGCGAAACATATTTGCCATATTTTCGGGCATAAGCGAAAGGACCATATTTTGCACCGTGCCCCACCATGATTTTATACGCAAAATTCGGTGTTCTGACGTAAAAATAGCCACAAAAGCAAGTACTGAAGCGCCCGCCATACCGATAACGAAAAGCCGCTTGCTAGTGCCGGCAAAAAGCATCATAACGATGAGCGTGAGCGCTAAAACTACGACTTGGCCGAGGTCGTTTTGAAGGATGGCGATGAGATAAACGGCTATCAAAAACAAAAACATATAAGGCAAAATGAGCTTAAATTCCTGCTTTAGGCTCTTTTTGCTGCCGTCGATCTTACGCGCGAAACTCCATGCCAAAAAGTAAACGAAACCGATCTTAAAAAACTCAACAGGCGCTAGAGAAAAGCCCGGCAAGCGTATCCAGCGCTTGGCTCCGCCCGCATCGGTAACCAGCGAGCTAGGTAGCGCATGCATAGCTCCCATTGCGATAGCGCAAAAGCCGAATAGACAAAAGCCGATCCAAACCATTGATTTATCAGGGTCAAGCCGCGAGATGCCCCACATCAAAAATATCCCGATCACGCCAACGGCGAGCTGTCTAATGAAAAAATGGTAAGGTTCGTAGTTAAAGAAAAGCACGGTAAAAACGGGCAAGGATAGCGAAAAAACGATACCGATAGTAATGAGCGCGACGCAAGAGTAAAATATCCACTTATCCGCCTGCATTTTTCCCTTTCCCGAGTTAAATTTAAAGGGCGATTTTACTTAAATACGGCTTACAAAGATGTTAATCCGGCGTTTATAAAGTTCAAATTTAACCAAAAAAATATCCGAAAAA
>NZ_CALIII010000260.1 GCF_938018145.1 uncultured Campylobacter sp. | reverse complement strand
AAATTTAGCCTCCGAGGTCGTGCGATTACGGGCTGATTTAGGCTTTGCGCTTGACGGCGACGCCGACAGACTCGTGGTTGTCAACGAGTGCGGTGAGGTAGCAAACGGCGATAGTTTGCTAGGCGTCATGGCGGCATTTTTGCAAGAAAACAAAGCTCTAAAAGGCGGCGCGGTCGTGGCTACGGTGATGAGCAACGCAGCACTCGAAGACTATCTAAAATCCCACAAAATCAAGCTCCTGCGCGCAAACGTCGGCGACAAATACGTGCTTGAAAAGATGAAAGAAAACGGCACGAATTTTGGCGGCGAGCAGAGCGGCCACATCATATTTAGCGACTACGCAAAAACGGGCGACGGGCTCGTAGCGGCGCTGCAGTTTGCGGCACTAGTGCTAAAAAAGGGCAAAAAAGCGAGCGAAATTTTAAGCGAGATAAAACCGTATCCGCAAATTTTGCTAAATTTAAAGATAACCGAGAAAAAGCCGCTTGAGAGCATCGCAGGGCTAAAAGAGCTTGAAGCAAGCCTCGCAAAAGATGGCATCCGCTCGCTATTTCGCTACTCGGGCACCGAAAACCTCATCAGGCTCTTGCTCGAGGGCAAGTGCGCCGACGCGCTAAAAACCCGAATGGACGAGGTTGAGAAATTTTTCCTAAAAGCTCTAAATGGCTAAAATTTTAGGCGTTTTTTTTGCGGCGTTTTTCGTCGTTTTCGCGCTCGATCAGGCGGTCAAGCAGATATTTTTGGGCGGTTTTTCGTGGCAGGGCGAGTACTTTTCGCTAGTGCTTGCATACAACCGCGGCGTGGCGTTTTCGATGTTTGCGTTTCTTGGAGAATGGCTCAAATTTATCCAGCTAGCGCTGATTGCGGGCGTTTGCGGCTATCTGCTCTGGCGGCTAAAGCGTAAATTTGGCGCGCGGGCTGCGGCAAAAACGGAGCCAAATTTGACCCAAGACGCCCAAAAAAAGGAAATCCTAGAGGAGCATGCGCTAGGAGCGGGTATAATCCTGGGCGCGGGCAGTTCAAATTTGCTCGATCGCTTCGTTCACGGCGGCGTCGTGGACTACGTTTACTGGCACAAATGGTTTGAGTTTGCGATCTTTAACCTCGCAGACGTTATGATCGACGTCGGAGTCGTACTCATACTCTGGCAGAGCTTCGCCGCTGGGCGAAAAGGGGCTAAAAATGGGCGATAACGTTTATATAGCCTACGCGCTTTGGCTGCTTACGGGCTGGTTTGGCGGGCATAGATTTTATCTGGGCAAATTCGTGAGCGGTTTTGCGATGATGGCGCTGTTTTTCATCGGATATAGCCTAGCTTGGGCGATCGTGGGTTACGTATTTTGGGCGCTTTGGGGCGCGTGGTGGCTCTTTGATCTGCGCTTAACCGGCGCGGCCGTCGAGAAAAATCAGAAAAAAGAAGCGCTAAAAGACAAGCTGCGCGCGCAAGACCTCGAAGAGCGGCTAAGACGCCTTTATGAGCTTTATGAGAGCGGCGCGATAAGCAAAGAGGAATTTGAAGCGAGGAAGGAAATTTTGCTAGGGTGAGGCTCGGTAAATTTACGAGAATTTGATCGATATTTTAATCGCGATCGGTCAAATTTAGCGTTTTCAAGATGCGGGTCTGGGTAAATCAAATTTGAATATAAAAAGTCAAGGCGAAGTATTTTTGTCATAGACGAGGCGGATAAGCAAGGGCAAAGGAGCGTATATATAATACGTGACTGCAGCCCGCAGCGAAATCGGGCGCCGTATAGGGCAAAAAGACAAGCCGCTAAATTTAGATTACTCGCCGCTTAG
>NZ_CALIII010000259.1 GCF_938018145.1 uncultured Campylobacter sp. | reverse complement strand
TTTAACCTAGAATCCCGTCAAATTTCCGCTCAAATTTTTGATAACGATTATTTTCTAATTATCAAATTATTTATATTCGAGGAGTAATATTTCAGTTATTAAATAATTTTAAAGGAGAAAAAATGGTTAAGTTACAAGAAAAATACGGCCTTTTTATAAACGGCGAATTCGTCCCCGCAAGCAGCGGCAAGACGCTAGATACCTTTGATCCCGCCACCGGCAAAAAGCTAGCCGCGATCGCGGACGCGAGCAAAGAGGACGTGGACGCCGCGGTCAAGGCTGCGCGAGAGGCGTTTAAGACGTTTCGCCACAGCACCGTAAGCGAGCGAAGCAGAATTTTGCTCAAAATCGCCGATATAATCGACGCAAACAAAGACTTTTTAGCCGCAGTCGAGACGATGGACAACGGCAAGCCTATCCGCGAGACGCTAAACGTGGACGTGCCGTACGCGGCGGAGCATTTTAGGTATTTTGCAGGCGTGATCCAGGGCGAAGAAGGCAGCGCAAACGTGCTCGAGGAAAAGCACCTCTCGCTAATCTTGCGCGAGCCTATCGGCGTCGTAGCGCAGATCGTGCCGTGGAATTTCCCGTTTTTGATGGCGGCGTGGAAGCTAGCTCCGGTCATCGCAGCAGGCGACACGAGCGTGCTAAAACCGTCGTCTGAAACGAGCCTGAGCGTGCTCGAGCTAATGCGCCTCATCAAAGACGTGCTACCAAAAGGCGTCGTAAACGTGATCACGGGCAAGGGCAGTGGCGCTGGCGAGTTCTTGCAAAAGCATAGCGGCATCGACAAGATCGCGTTTACCGGCTCGACCGAGATCGGACGCGAGATCGCTATCTCGGCGGCTGAAAAAATCATCCCGGCAACGCTCGAGCTAGGCGGCAAATCAGCCAACATCATCTACGCCGACGCAGACTTCGATCTAGCTCTAGATGGCGTTCAGATGGGTATTTTGTTTAACCAAGGGCAAGTTTGCTGCGCGGGCAGTAGGATATTTGTCGAGGAGAAAATTTACGACAAATTTATCGCCGCGGCGGTGGAGAAATTTAAAAATCTAAAAGTCGGCGATCCGCTCGATCCAAAGACGCAGATGGGCTCTCAAATCAACGCCAAACAAGCCGCCAAAATCGTCGAGTACATCAACATCGGCGTCAAAGAAGGCGCTAAAATCGCCGTCGGAGGCAAACTAGCGGCTGCGGGCGATAGCTTCGTCGAGCCGACGCTGCTAGTGGACGTGAGCAACGATATGCGCGTGGCGAGAGAGGAGATCTTCGGGCCTGTGGGCGTCGTGATCAAATTTAAAAACGAGGACGAGCTCATCAAGATGGTAAACGACAGCGAATACGGCCTAGGCGGCGGCGTATTCACGCAGGACATCACTCGCGCCATCCGCACCGCGCGCGCGATGGAGACGGGCCGCGTGTGGATAAACTGCTACAACCAGATCCCGGCGGGCAGCCCGTTTGGCGGCTACAAGAGCTCCGGCATCGGCCGCGAAACGCACAAAATCATCCTTGAGCACTACACTCAGATGAAAAATATCATGGTAAATTTGACGGGCAAGGTTAGTTCGTTTTATTAAAATTTGCTAGCACAAATTTGGGTCGGGCGGTTTGTCCGACCCTTTTTACACGGGCTTTTAAGCCGACAAACTCTTCTAAATTTACATCAAATTAAAACCAACTTTTATCTGCTCTAATCTTAAATTTAATATCAAGCCAGTGATTTTACATTAAACAAAATCACTCCCTGGACTGCAAATCTAGCCA
>NZ_CALIII010000258.1 GCF_938018145.1 uncultured Campylobacter sp. | reverse complement strand
ACGGGCTAAACGTAAATTTACAAAATATCAGCGAAAATTTAGCCTCGCCCGTGAGCGCCAAAATAGACATGAAAAGCTCGCAAAAGCTAAATTTGGCGCTAAACGGTAAAATCACGCCAGAACCCCTAAATATCGAAGCGGACGTGAAGCTAAACGACGCAAATTTGCCTCGCTACTTCGTCTACGCTAAAAACTATCTGGACGCGAGCCTAAAAAGCGGCGAGCTAAACGCCGAGATAAACGTAAAATACGCCGCAGACGCCTCCGTAAGCGGTAAGGCAAATATCGAAAACATCGAGCTTACAGACGGCTCCGGCGATAAGGTTTTTGCCTTTAAAAACCTCAAACTATCTAAAATTTCGTTTGCGAAAAATTTCTTAAATTTAGAGCGCGTGACCCTAAGTGCGCCGTTTTTAAAGACGCACCTAAATAAAGAGCGCGAATTTAACCTAGGCCGCCTCGTGAAAAAGAGCGAGAGCGAAAAAGCTCAAAATGCAGACGTAAAACAAGCCGCCGCTAAAAACGAAAAGCCTGTCGAAACTGCAAAGCCGCAGAAAAAAGAGGGCGAGTTTGATTTTGCTATCAAGAACATCCTCGTAGAAAACGGCGATGTAGACTTCTCCGACGCGTCGCTATTTATGCCGTTTGCGACTAAGATCACCAAGCTAGAAGGCGTGCTGATGGATATCGACAGCACTCGCCCGACGATGGGTACGTTTGAGGGCGTAGTCGGCAAGAGCGGCTTTAGCAAGATCGGGCTCAAGCTACTGCCGTACGACCCGAAAAAGAGCACGGAGGTCAAATTTAGCTTTAAAGATATCGATCTAGTCGACGTGACGCCTTATAGCGGGCAGTTTTTGGGCTACAAGATAGAAAAAGGCAAGCTAAATTTGACCCTAAACTACGATGTTAAGGACTCTAAGCTAAACGGTAGCAATGTCGTAAATCTAGACACGCTAACGCTTGGCGAAAAGGTCGAGTCTAAAGACGCGGTAAACCTGCCCCTATCGCTTGCCATCTCGATCCTGAGCGATCAAAATAATCAGATAAACATTGACCTACCGGTGGAGGGCGATCTAAATGACCCTGATTTTAAATACGGTGGCATCGTCTGGGAAGCTGTAAAGAAGCTGTTTGCCGACATCACGCTGGCTCCGTTTAGATTTTTGGGTAATATGCTCGGACTAAGTAGCAAGGATCTAAACACTATCGACTTTATGCCCGCAAATGCCGAGCTAATCGTATCCGAGCAGGCTAAGATAGCTGATTTTATCAAGCTAACGACGGCAAAACCTAAGATGAAGCTAAGCATCACTCCGGCCTACTCGGACGTGGACGTAACGGCGCTAAAAAACGCGAAACTAAACGAAAAAATCAGTCAAACGATGGCGCAAACGGGCAAGGACTACGCAGGAGCGCTCGCGTCGCTAGCTCCTAAAGAAAAAAGTAGCGACGAAAAGTCGCTGCGGGAGGCTGCGCTAAAAGGCATCGAGGTGAAAAAAGAGCAGCTGCTAGATCTCGCTAACGCAAGAGCTCAGGCTATCAAGGCGGCCCTAGCTCAGGCTGGACTGGCCGAGGATAGGATAGTTGTCAAAAAGCCTGAAAAAACGGACGTCAAGCAGGGCGAATACTCAAGCGTGATGATGGGCGTGGCGGACTAAATTTGTATGGTTGCGGGTGTTTATTTTATTCGTGCCCGCACATTTTTGTTCGCCTTGCTTGCGACAAAGGATTTTTAGGGTTAAATTTGTAAATTTGACGCACCGAGACCCGCACCGCGAAAATGCTAAATTTGGCCTCCTCAAATTTAACACGAGATAAATTTGCAATATTTTAAAGCTAGAGATAAAATTTGACTCAAAAATAGCTCCGCCACGGCAGTCGGGGCTGCAAAATTTTTAAAAAGATTATTTCGTCGGCAGCCCGAGTTAGCGCGCCAAAAACTGAAATTTGAGCCGACAAAAGATAAAATTTATCCGCAAAAATCTACGAATTTAAGTTTTAGTTCGGTAAAATTAGATAAAAATTTTATAAAGGTTAATCGTTATGAGAGGTTACAAAATCTTTTCGGGCACCGCAAATCCGGCATTTTCAAAGAAAATTTCGCACTATTTATCGCTTCCGCTTAGCGAAGCTACGATCAAGCGCTTTAGCGACGGCGAGATCAGCGTGCAGATCGGCGAGAGCGTGCGCGGCAAGGATATTTTCATCGTCCAGCCTACCTGCGCGCCCGCAAACGTAAATTTGATGGAGCTTTTGATCCTAACCGACGCGCTTAAGCGCAGCTCGGCTAGCTCGATAACGGCGGTGGTGCCGTATTTCGGCTACGCGCGCCAAGACCGCAAAGCCGCTCCTCGCGTGCCTATTACGGCAAAGCTCGTGGCAAACATGATGCAAACGGCAGGCATCGACCGCGTCGTCACGATCGACCTTCATGCGGGCCAAATTCAGGGCTTTTTCGACATCCCGGTCGATAACCTCTACGGCTCGATCATCTTTAACGACCACATCAAAAACAAAAATCTCAAAAATCCTATCATCGCTAGCCCCGATATCGGCGGCGTCGCGCGCGCTAGAAGCGTCGCAAAAGCCCTAAATCTCGACATCGTCATCGTCGATAAACGCCGCGAAAAAGCCAACGAAAGCGAAGTAATGAACGTAATCGGCGACGTGGCGGGCAAGGACGTGATCTTGGTCGATGATATGATCGATACGGGCGGCACGATAGTAAAGGCGGCAAAGGTCTTTAAAGAGCGCGGCGCAACCTCGGTGATGGCGTGCTGCACGCATGCGGTACTCTCTGGCAAAGCATACGAAAACCTCGCAGATAGCGCGCTAGACGAGCTAGTAGTGACCGACACGATACCGCTTCGCGAGGAAAACGAAAAGATAAAAGTGCTAAGCGTTGCTCCGATTTTTGGCGAAGTGATCAGACGCGTGTATCATAACGAAAGTGTAAATTCGCTATTTGACTGATTATTGGCGGCTCTATGTTCGCCGGTTTTGATTAAATTTACCCCTTGACGGCGCATGCGACGAGTCTGCGCCGTTTTTAAATTTATACCTATCTTTAAGCGTCAAATTTAACTCCCGATTTACAACCCGAAAATTCAAATCAGTTTTGGTTTATGCCGTAAAGATGCGGGTAATGCCGCACAAATTTGGCTGCGTAAAATTTGCTCAAAAAAGACCGAAATTAAACGTAACTTTTCACGTTTTTTTCACGGAGTGAAAAGTGAAATAATTTATATTATTTTGGTTAATTTTGTAATCTTAAATTTAATCCCAAAAGCCCATAAAATCGGCATTTGTCGCTAAAATAGAACTTAAATTTATATAGCTTTAAATTTGGCAAAATTTTGAAATAAAACTTAATGATAAAGGCGAAATTTAAAAGTTATTCACATATAGCAAAGCGGTAAAATTTGAAGTGAAATTTAAAAAAGCGAGCCCGAATCCAGGCTCGCAAAAAGCCTCAGTGTTCGCCTTTGTGCAGGAAATAAAGTCCCAAACAAAGCGCCAAAATCGAGGCCGCGAGATAGGTCATCTCAAGCGGAGTGGTGAAATTTGCGTGCAAAACGCGCTGGAAAAAGTTAACGATAAGCACCATGATGATGACTTTGCCCAGTTTATCCTTGAGCTCGTCGAGCGAGTGCACCTCGAGGACTTTGCTCTGCTTGGACTTCTTAAGCTCCTCGATCTCGGAGATAAACAGCTCGTAAATGCCGAAGCTAAAGATGTAAAGCACGAGCGCCATGAGGTAGAGGTCGATCGCGCCCACGATCTCGCCGACGACGTCGGAGTGGAAGTTCTCCGGGTGAAAATCGCCGAAAAAGTAGTGATAAACGGCGACGAAAACCTTGCCCACGTCGTAGCTGGCGATGACGAAAAGCACGATCGCGCCAAGCAAGCCAAAGACCACGGGCAGGAGCGTGAAGTTGTTGCTAAAGAGCAGGATTTTTTCAAAAGCTTTACGCATTAATTTCCTTTGTTTAAAAATAAAACGCGTATTTTATAATATTTTCCTTAAAGCTAGGGCGTGGATTAGAGTCGGCGCGTGAGGCTTGGGTTGTTATCTGGCGGGGTTAAATTTGAGTTTCGCGCGGTTTGCAAAGCTCTTTTTGGCGAGCCGCGGCGGATTGACGGGCGAGTCAAATTTGAGTTTATTAAATTTGATTGCGTAAATTTGACGGTACTGTTTGCTTGCGGCGATTTGCGCCGTAAAGATGCTGGTAAATTTAAGCGTCAAATTTAAAAAGCTAGTAGAAAATTCGTATCGGAAAAACTCGATTTTATATTTTAAGATAATCAAATTTTAGCCGAATTTACGCCAAATAAAAGCACAAATTCGGCAAATTTAAAAAACGCGGGCGGGCTATTCCTGCATCTCTATCCATTTTTGCGCGATTCTTACGGCATTGGTCGCCGCTCCCACGCGGATCTGGTCGGCGCTGCACCATAGATGCAGGACGTTTTTGCGGTAGTTATCCGTGCGGATGCGTCCGACGTAGGTCTCGTTGGTGTCGCTTGAGATGCTTGGCATCGGGTATTTTTTCGCGGCGGGCTCGTCCACGACCACGATGCTAGGCGCTTTGCGCAGGACTTCGCGAGCGGCCGCGGCGTCCACATCTCTATCAAAATGAATCGTGATAGCCTCAGAGTGGCTGCGAAGCACCGGCACGCGCACGCAGGTCGCGCTCACTTCCATATTTTTGTGGAGGATTTTTTGGGTCTCATTGACCATTTTCATCTCCTCTTTTGTGTAGTCGTTGTCCAAAAACACGTCGATGTGCGGGATGACGTTAAACGCTAGCTGGTGGGCAAAGACCTTCGGTTCGCACTCATCAAGCTTAAACTCGAAAAACTTTTGTAGCTGCGTGACTAGCTCCTCCATACCCTCTTTACCAGCACCCGAAGCCGCCTGATAGGTCGAGACGTCCACGCGGTTGATGCCGTACGCGTCGTCTAGCGGTTTTAAAATTTGCACCATTTGGATGGTCGAGCAGTTTGGATTGGCGATGATGCCGCGGGTTTTCCACTGCGCGATGTCCTGCGGGTTGCACTCGGGCACGACTAGAGGCACGTCCGCGTCCATCCTAAAGTGGCTGGTGTTGTCGATGACGACGGCGCCGCTGGCGGCTGCAAATTTGGCGTATTTTTCTGATACCGATCCGCCCGCGCTAAAAAACGCTATGTCGATCTCATGCTCGTCAAAAACCGTCTCGGTGAGCTCCACGACTTTGTGGTTTTTGCCTTTAAACTCTATTTGGGTACCTGCGCTTTTCGCGCTTGCTAGCGGTAGCAGCTCGCCCACCGGGAAATCCACCTCCTCCATAACGCGGAAAAGCTCCTCTCCGACTGCGCCCGTCGCGCCTACGACGGCAACGTTAAATTTTCTCATTTTGGCTCCTTTTTTGGTTTTTGTTTTTACTTCTTGGTCGGCAAAGCCGCCCTGCGATCAACCATATCGGTTGGATCCCGCACTCCTAGCAACGTAGCCTCGTCGCAATCAGACGCAAATCAAAAAGTTGATTGATTTTTTGACAGGAAATCGCATGCGCACGTTTTTGCTAAATTTGCGTCCAAATTTTAAATTTGATCGGACCTTGCGGTCAAATTTAACTTCTTTTATATTCAAATTTACCGCCCAAATTTGACGAGTCGTACGTCGCATTTTCAGCGTCGCCGTCTCGGCCGGCTAAATTTAAACTAAAATTTTGCTTATTTTACTCGCGTAAAGCTTAAATTTAAGCTATTTTCTGCTGCGAGCCTGCAAAAAAAGATCGCCCGGTTGTATTTCCTCGCCTTCGCTAAGTATCGCCGCTCGCTGCACGACGGAGATTAGCTCGCGGATATTACCCGGAAAATCGTAGTTTTCTAGCTCCTTTACAGCCGCTTCGGAAAAGCTTTTTGCGCCGAGGCTAAACTCCTCGCAGCTTTGTTTCAAAAATCGTTCGGCGATAGGTAAGATCTCCTCTTTGCGCTCTCTTAGCGGCGGGATGGCGACTGGCACGGTGTTTAGGCGGTAAAACAGATCCTCTCTAAATTTACCCTCGCTGATCATCGCAGGCAGGTTCGCATTCGTGGCGGATATGATACGGACATCGATCTTGACGCTTTTTGTGGCGCCAAGACGCGTGATCTCGCGCTCCTGGATCGCGCGCAGGAGCTTTGGCTGTAGATTTAGCGGCATCTCGCCGATCTCGTCTAAAAACAGCGTGCCGCCGCTTGCTAGCTCGAACTGCCCCTTTTTCATCGCCGAAGCGTCGGTAAATGCGCCCTTTTCAAAGCCGAAAAGCTCGCTTTCTATCAAATTTTCTGGGATCGCGGCCATGTTTATCGCGATAAACGGACCGTCCTTGCGCGGCGAGTTTTTGTGGATAAATTTAGCAAACAGCTCCTTGCCCACGCCGCTCTCGCCCATTAACATCGCCGAAGCGTCCGTTTTTGCGACGCGCGAGGCTAAATTTAGCGCATTAGCAAGCGCGGGCGAGCTAGCGACGAAATCGGTCGAATCAGCCTGTAAATTTGACCCGCTTTGCGCGGCTTTTAGGCTCGCAGCTGGTAGTTTACGGCGTAAAATTTCGACCCTTTTTATCGCCTCATACAGCGTTTGCGCGTCAAATGGCTTCGTTAGAAAATCCTTGACGCCAAGGCGCACGCTCTCGATGGCTTTGTTTAGCGTCGCGTTGCCAGTCATTATGATGACGTCAAATTTGCCCTCCAGGCGCTTGATGAACTCCAGTCCGTCCATCTGAGGCATGTTGATGTCGGTGATGATGAGATCGACGTCCTCGCCCATTTTTTTAAGCGCCTCGACCGCGCTTTTATAGCTTTTGATTTTTAGATCGTCGTATTCGCCAAGCGCGATCTCTAGGGACTTGCGCATATTTATGTCGTCTTCTACTATTACGATATTCATCTTTTACTCTTTGTTTTTAAATACGCTTATGATAGCCGAAGAGGGCTTAAATTTCACCGTAAAACGCACGGGAAACAGCGTGAGGTCGGTTGCGGAGTTCATATTTTTGTTGCGTTGGACGAAGCGATCTTCGACCTTAAATTTGTAAGGCAAAAAGCACTCGAAAAGCTCGTTTTTATGTAAATTTAAAAACTCTAGCGAGCTTTGCGCGGGCTGCTTGGAAGCGTCTATTTCGCATAGATACTCATACTCTAGCTCGCTTAGAACCATTGCTTTTGAAAGCGCGATATCGTCGTAAACGACGGTGTGATTTTTAGTGGAGATTTTGGCCCAGAGGATAAACTCCTCCGAGCTGTAAAGAAGCGCCGCAGCGGCAATCAGTAAGCAAAAATTTCTTGCCACTTGCTTTGGTCTATTTTCATTTCCATTCTGACGCGGTAGAGCCCGTCTTTAAAGTCGTGCTCGACGATGGAAGCGTTTTTGATAAGGCCTGCTACTTGAGCCGTGATGGTCGAGTCTCTAAGCATCGCGTCTCTAACCGTATCTTTGGAGTTTATCTTGACTCCGTATAGTTTCTCGGCTAGCTGTCTGTGCGCATCGGCGATGGCCGCGCGTTTAGCTAGAGCTAAAGACTGGGCGTGAGAGACGGTATTGGTCGGAGCGATACCTTCACCCACGGCGCCAAATACCGCATCGGCCGGTTCGATATCGTATATCATCTTTTCTTGTTTCATCACGCTTCTGATGTCTTCTTTATCGACCTTTTGGATGACGATGTCTTGCTTTGCCGATGTTGCGTCGTCGGAGGCAAAAGGGTTGTTAAAAGAGCAACCGCTCGTCAAAAATACTACTGCGCCTAAAACCGCGAATGTAATTTTTTTCATTCTTGAACCTTTAAATTTAGTTGTTTTTTGTTTGCAAATTTACTAGCAAATTGTATTCCAAAAACACTAAATTCATTCTAAATTTTCTAGCGTCTCTTCGCCGCTCTCATCCTCGCCATCATCGGCTTTAGGACACTTGGCGATACTGACTACGTCGTCGCCGTCCACATTTACGACGATGACGCCGCTGGTGTTTCGGCCGGCTTTGCGGATACTTTGCATATCGACGCGTATCATCTTGCCGCTTGAGGTTAGAGCCATCAGATCTTGTTCGTCATCGACCATTACGACGCCGATTAGATCGCCGGTACGATTCGTTAGCTTCATGCAGATTACGCCCTTGCCGCCGCGATTTGTTAGGCGGTATTCTTCTGCGGTAGTACGCTTGCCGATACCTTTTTGAGATATGCTTAGCACCTCTTGATCGTTGTTTTCGATGACGGCTGCGCCTACGACCTCGTCGCCGGCTTCTTTAAATTTAATACCCGTCACGCCGCGAGCCGTTCTGCCCATCTGGCGGACTTTGCTGAGTTTAAATTTGAGGCACATTCCCTTTTTGGTTACGATAAATAGCATCTTTTCGCTATCGTCGCTTCCTTCGGCCGCGTTCTCGTCGTTTTCCTCGCTATTTTCTTCGTCGATCTGAGCTTCTATCGCCTCTATCTCGTTTATCTCGGTCTCTACGCCAAGCTCATCGATGAGATTTATCGGCTCCTCTTCGCCCTCGACGATGAGAGCGGTCACTAGCTCGTCGTTCTCGTCCAGGTTAATAGCGCGAACGCCGATAGAGCGGATGTTTTTAAATTCGCTCAAATTCGTGCGTTTTACGATGCCGTTTTTAGTGAAAAACGCGAGCGATTTACTCTGGGCAAAATCAGTCGTCGGGATGATCGCCTTGATCTTTTCGTCAGGCTGTAGCTGGATGAGATTTACTACCGCTTTGCCCTTTGCCGTGCGGCTTCCTTCAGGGATCTTATAGACTTTGAGCCAGTAGAGCTGTCCTCGGTCTGTCACGAACATCAGCGTATCGTGAGTGTTGCTCGTAAAGAAGCTCTCGATGAAGTCGTCGTCGTATGTAGTTACCGCGACCTTGCCCTTGCCGCCGCGTTTTTGCTTCTCGTACTGCTTGCTCGGCACGCGCTTGATGTAGCCTCGGTGCGTGATGGTTACGACCATGTTTTCGTTAGGGATGAGGTCTTCGATATCGATGTCGTCGTAGTCGTCTACGATCTCGGTGATGCGCGGCACTTTAAATTTATTTTTTATCTCAAGCAGCTCGTCTTTGATTAGTTTTTCTAGCAAGGTTTCGCTCTTTAAAATTTCATCAAGGCGCGCGATCTCGGCCATCAGCTCGGCTAGCTCGGCTTCTAGTTTTTCGCGCTCAAGACCCGTTAGCTTGCTTAGCCTCATATCAAGGATCGCGTTTGCTTGTAGCTCGCTAAGGCCGAATTTCGCTACCAAGCCCTCGCGAGCGCTAGGCGTATCGGCGCTATTTTTGATGAGCTCGATCACCTCGTCGATATTATCCAGCGCGATCTTTAAGCCCTCTAAAATATGCGCTCTAGCTCTGGCTTTTTCTAGGTCAAATATCGTGCGGCGGATGATGACGGTTTTTCTGTGATTTAAAAATAGCTTCAAAAGCTCGATTAGGTTAAATACCTTCGGCTCTTTGTTGTTTATCGCGAGCATTATGACGCCAAAGGTGCTCTCCATCGTCGTGGATTTAAAGAGATTGTTTAGCACGATGTCGCTCATCGCGTCGCGTTTTAGCTCGATGACGACGCGGATGCCGTCCTTATCGGACTCGTCGCGCACTTCGCTGATGCCTTCGATCTGTTTTTCTTTGACTAGCTCGGCGATTTGCTCGATGAGGCGGGCTTTGTTTGTCTGATACGGCAGCTCGTCTACGACGATGACGTCTTTGTTCGGCTTTTTTTCGATGTGGGTTTTGGCGCGTAGTTTTACGCGGCCGCGTCCCGTGCGGTAGGCCTCGATGATGCCTTTTTTGCCAAATATTATCCCGCCCGTCGGAAAATCAGGCCCTTTTATATACTGCATCACCTCTTCTAGCGTCGCGTTTTTATTTTCAAGCACGAGCAAAAGCCCGTCTATTAGCTCGTCGAGGCTGTGCGGCGGGATATTCGTCGCCATACCGACGGCGATACCGCTAGAGCCGTTTAGCAGCAAATTTGGCACGCGGCTAGGCAGGACGTCGGGCTCGGTCTCTCTGTCGTCGTAGTTTGGGATAAAATCAACCGTGTCTTTTTCGATATCGCGCAAGATTTCTTCGGTGAGATTAGTCATCCTAGCTTCGGTATAACGCATCGCAGCCGCGCCGTCGCCGTCGATGGAGCCGAAGTTTCCTTGGCCGTCGACCGCCGGATAGCGCATGGAAAATTTCTGAGCCATACGCACGAGCGCGTCGTAAACGGCCGTGTCGCCGTGCGGGTGGTACTTACCGATGACGTCGCCCACGATACGCGCGGACTTCATATACGGGCTGCGGCTGCCGACTCCGAGGTTGTTCATCGCGTAGAGGATGCGTCTATGAACGGGCTTTAGGCCGTCTCTAGCGTCAGGAAGGGCGCGACCGACGATGACGCTCATCGAGTAGTCGAGGTAGCTCGTTTTTATCGACTCTTCGATGTCGACGGTTTGGATGTCTTGATTTTGATTGAGTAGATTTTCTTCCATTTTTATCCTTAAAATTTACTTGCCGATTTTAGCTTAAATTTGATAAAAACTTGCTAAATAGATACGCTTTTTCATGGCTTGATCGGGTTAAATTTAGCCGAAATTTGGGGTTTTACTTTGCTGGTTTTAAAATGCTAAATTTTACAAAATTTACCGCTATATTTTAGTATCTCGCATCCGCAAGCGTCAGCGCAAAAAGCACCTCGCAGCCGGCTTTTTGTAGCGTCCGTCTGGCTTCGTCTATCGTCGTGCCCGTCGTCACGATATCGTCTATCAAGATAACGGGAAATTTAGGCGATTTTAAAAGCTTAAAATTTCGCGGATTTTTTAGGCGAAAGGCGAGATCTTTGCCGTGATAGCTGACGTTTGAGCTCGCGTGCAAACAGGCGTAAAGCGGATGGATTTCCGCACTTTTTAAGGCGCGAGCCAAGATTGCCGTATGCGAGTAGCCGCTAGCCGCTCTATCGTCGATCGGCACGGCGTTTACGGGAGAGCCGAAGCTAAATTTGCTAGCAAAAATCTTAAAACTCAAATTTGCAAGCGCGCCGTAAACGAAAGAGCCGTGAAATAGGTGCTTTGAGTGGAGTAAATTTTTAACTTCGGAGTAGTCAAAAAAGCTGTAAATTTTAAAATCGCCGTCCAAAACGCGCGTCCTTGCGGGCGAGGCGAGCAGGTGATCTTTGCAAATTTTACAGATCACGCCCAGACTCAGATGCCCGCAGTTAGCGCATCTCATCAGCTTTTTAGGATCTGGATCGCCGCGCGTTTTACGATGTCTTGGAGTAGCTCGTCAAAAAAGCTCTTAAACGCGCCGCTCGTGTGAATCGGGGCAAATTTGGTCTGCTCCTGCGAGACGTTTTTGGTGATGGTCTGATCGCCTCTGTGCACCGTTATCGTGAGCTTTGCCGAGCCTTTTAGGTTGTCGGTGGAGTAGCCGCTTAGATTTGCTTTAAGCTCGACGATCCGCACGTCCACGACGATATCGCCAAAGTCGCTCAAATTTGCTCCTAGGCGCTTAAGTTCGGTGCTAAGGCCGTCTTGCAGCCAGCCCTCGATGCTGTTTTGCAGCGTGACGTACTCCTTGACGTCGCCGTTGCTGCCGGTGATCGTGGCGACGATGCTTTTGTTGGCGCGAGCGTCCTCGATGCTATTTATACGGATATTTTTTTGGTAGCCCATCTGGTTTGAGGTTGATTGATACGGGGTCAAATTTAACACCGAGCTGCGCTGCGAACATCCGCTCATGACCGCGGCAAAAAGCGCGGCGGCAATGGCGTAAAAAGCTAGTTTTTTCATACTTTTCCTTTATAGTTTTGATATCTCTTCGGCGGCTTTGTTGGCGGCTTGTTTAACCAGAAGGTAGACGTAGAGGTTAAAGTCCTCCGTGTCCTCGGCCTCCAGCTTGCGCACGTCTTGTCTGGTGGAGATATTTAGCACGCGGGTTTTGTTTATGTTTTTGACGCCTAGCTTGCCTTTCATCGCCGCGCTTAGATACTGCGACGGCTCGCTATACGACGCTGCGTAGTCGGTAAATGCAAAATCCACGCGGTACGTGTATGGCGAGGTCTGGCTATCCACGACCATGATGCCGCGGTTTAGCAGCTCGTCTTGTAAGAAAAGATGAAAAAGCCTCTCAAGGCGCTCTTTTGGATAGAGCATTTTCGCGCCGTTTTTGGAGATAAATTTTATGCCGCTATCAGCAGCTCTTTCGTCGGCTATTTTGTGGATATAGACTTTTTTGATAGCCGCGTTCGTGTCGATCCTGCTTTGAGCGATGCAGCATTTTATCGCGACGTCGCTGGTGTAGTCGGTGCCGTTTATCTTGATGTCCTGACCGCCGCTAGCGCACGAGGAGCAGTCTGCTTTGATACGCATCACCTCTTTGTAGCCTTTGGCGTTGCCTTCGCTAGTTTGAGCGACCTGTGGCGAGCTCTCGAAAAGCCCGAAACATCCCGTAAAAAGGAACGCTGCAAATAAAAGTATAAAATTTTTCATAAAAAATCCTTTCGTAAATTTTACATCACGCAAGCAAAATTCTATCCAAATTTGAGATGAATTTCCAAATTTGCGTAAAATTTGGAGGAAATTGGAAATTCGTATAAATTTTATTAAATTTGATTTTTGAAATTTTAAAGCGGAATGGTGTCAAATTTGGCATTTTCGCGGTGCGGGTCTGGGTGAGTCAAATTTGCAAATTTTACCGCGAGATAATAAAAGCAGCCGCGAGCGTAGCAAAAACGCTCGCAAGACGCCGCTAGTCTATCTTTAAAACGCTTAAAAACGCCTCTTGCGGCAAATTTACCTTGCCGATAGCTTTCATGCGCTTTTTGCCCTCTTTTTGCTTTTCGAGTAGCTTACGCTTACGCGTGATGTCGCCGCCGTAGCACTTGGCGGTTACGTTTTTGCCCATCGATTTTACCGTTTCGCGCGCGATGACTTTGTTGCCGATGCTGGCTTGAATAGCCACCTCAAAGAGCTGGCGCGGCACGATCTCTTTCATCGCTTTGACGAAGTCGCGCCCCTTGGACTGAGCTTTGCTTTCCGGCACGATGATAGAGAGCGCATCCACGGTCTCGCCTGCGACTTTGATATCAAGCTTTACCAGATCGCCCACGCGGTAGTCGCTAGGCTCGTAGTCAAAGCTCGCGTAGCCTTTGGTGCTCGATTTTAGCTTGTCGTAAAAGTCCATCACGATCTCGTTCATCGGGATGTCGTACTCGAGCAGCACGCGCTCGGGCGTGATGTAGTCCATCTTGGTCTGCACGGCGCGGCGGTTGTTTAGCAGCGTGATGATGTTGCCCAAAAACTCGCTAGGCGTGATGATCGTGGATTTTACGTACGGCTCTTTTACGTGCTCGATTTTATTGACCGGCGGGAGCTGGCTAGGGTTTTGGATACGTAAAATTTGACCGTCGGTTTGTACGACTTCGTAGGTTACGGTCGGAGCCGTGGCGATGAGGTCGAGGTCAAATTCGCGCTCCAAGCGCTCCTTGATAACCTCCATATGCAGCAGTCCCAAAAATCCGACGCGAAAGCCAAACCCAAGCGCGACCGAGGTTTCGGGCTCGTAGCTGATCGAGCTGTCGTTTAGCTTTAGTTTATCCAGGGCGTCGCGCAGGTCCTCAAATTTATCCGTTTCGATCGGGTAAAGTCCCGCAAATACGAACGGTTTAGCCCGCTCAAAGCCGCCGACGGGCTCTTTTACGGGATTACGAGCTAGCGTGATCGTGTCGCCCACCTGCACGTCGCTCACGTTTTTTAGCCCCAGCACCACGATACCGACTTCGCCCGCGCTCAAATTTGCCGTTTTTATCGGCGCGATCGGGTTTGGATACATGAGGTCTAGTACGATGTGTTTTTTGCCCGTGCCCATGACTAGGATTTCGTCGTTTTTCTTTAGCTCGCCGTCATAGACGCGCACGAGCGCCAGCGCACCTAGGTAGTTGTCAAACCAGCTGTCGTAGATGAGCGTTTTTAGCGGTTTTTCCGCCTCACCGCCGGGAGAGGGGATGCGCGTGATGATGGCTTCCAGTAACTCTTTGATACCGATGCCGCTTTTTGCGCTAACCTCGATCGCGCCGCTGCAGTCAAGCCCTATAACGTGCTCGATCTCGTTTTTTACGCGCTCCGGGTCTGCTGCCGGGAGGTCGATTTTGTTGATAACGGGGATGATTTCGAGGTTGTTTTCAAGTGCTATGTAGACGTTTGCGATGGTTTGCGCCTCTACGCCCTGAGAGGCGTCCACCACGAGCAGCGCGCCCTCGCAGCTAGCTAAGGAGCGGCTCACCTCATAGCTAAAATCCACGTGGCCCGGAGTGTCGATCAAATTTAGGACGAAATTTTGCCCGCCGAGCGCGTAGTTTAGGCGTACGGACTGAGCCTTGATCGTGATGCCGCGCTCTTTTTCGATGTCCATCGTGTCCATGATTTGGCTGCTCATCTCGCGGTCGCTGACGGCGCCGCACTCCTGGATCAGGCGGTCTGCGAGAGTGGATTTGCCGTGGTCGATATGAGCGATGATGCTAAAATTTCTGATGTTTTTCATGAAATCCCTAGTTAAATTTTGGGCGATTGTATAAAAATTTTCGTTAAAGTAGAGTAAATTTAGCTTTCGTTAAACGGGCGGCTGCTTGAGGCGGGGGATTTGGAGTAAATTTGACGCGGATTCGGTTCGTAAAATTTAACGTAAATTTTGAAGTCTTTCGCGCACGGCGCAAATAACG
Source organism: uncultured Campylobacter sp. (assembly GCF_938018145.1). GTDB lineage: Bacteria > Campylobacterota > Campylobacteria > Campylobacterales > Campylobacteraceae > Campylobacter_A. The sequence continues at coordinate 693 of NZ_CALIII010000258.1, read as the reverse complement.
ACGCAAAGCGAATACAAAAAATAAACATACGCCGCCAGTGGAGCAAAAGCGACGAATCCCGAGGCGTAAACTAGAGTGCTTAGCCCGTATGTCGCGTTTGCGAGTATGGGTATATGATATGTCCAAAGCTCAGGCTTTTCAAAAGGGGTATCGACGGCGTTGAAATACAAAGCCAAATTTAGCGCGAGCAGTAACAAAAATATATAATTCTTTTTCATAAAAGGAAAAGCGGCGCAAACCAAGGCTACCGCGAAATTTAGCGCGATAAGAAAACCTGTATAGTTGCCGTCCTCAAGGGCGCAATGCAGGGCGAAAATCACGACTAGTATATATTTTTTCATCTAAATTCGCCCCTTTTATAAAAATGAGTCGATTTAAATTTTAGCAAAAATTTATTCGTTTCGGGCTACGGATTTGATTTGATATGCTAGATCGCAAAATTTCGCCCCAAATTTGCCCAAATTTTAATGACTATGCCCCAAATGCCCGCCCGCGTCGTTTGATCTTACTTCGCAGATGAGCTCGTCAGCGCATTCGTTGTCGCTGCTCTCAAGCTGCAGCGTCGTGTGCGTGATGCCCAGATGCTCCATTTCGTGCGATATTTCGCGCAAGATCCGCTCCGCCTCGCGCACGCTTAGCTCGCCGCTAACTACGATGTGAGCCGTAAGCGCGTTTGTGCCACTCGTGATGCTC
>NZ_CALIII010000257.1 GCF_938018145.1 uncultured Campylobacter sp. | reverse complement strand
AGTAAAAAGTAGAATAAAATATTTAGAAAAAGAAATAGAAAAAGAACAGAATAAGATAAAAGAGATTGATACTTGTGATAAAAAAGAAGAAGGTTCTTTATTAAACCTTATTGTGAACGATAAGAATATAGAAAAATCAAAAAAAGAAGAACAGCAGCAAGTAATAATTTACGATTTTAAACGCCCAAACCGCGTCAGCAAGGAACAACTGCGCGCGATAAAGGGCATACACGACAAGCTTGCGAGGAATTTGGCTTCTCAAATTTCAAGCGTTATGAGAAGTATCGTGGAGATCCGCCTGCACAGCGTCGACCAGATGACCTACGGCGAGTTTTTGATGAGTTTGCCGAGTCCTACTAGCTTTAACGTCTTTTCGATCAAGCCGCTTGACGGCAACTGCGTTTTGGAGATAAACCCAAGCATCGCGTTTCCGATGATAGATCGCTTGCTAGGCGGCAACGGCGAGGGATTTGAGACCAGCAGGGAGCTAACCGATATCGAGGTAAATTTGCTCGACGCAATCCTAAGGATGATGATGCAGCGCCTAAAAGAGAGCTGGTCGATGATCACCGATATGTACCCAAACGTCGAGGCTAAAGAAAGCAGTCCAAACGTCGTGCAAATCGTCAGCCAAAACGAGATCGTGATAATGGTCGTCATGGAGATCATCGTAGGCAACTCAAGCGGCATGATAAATATCTGCTATCCAGTTATCTATCTCGAACCGATCTTAAGCCGCCTAGCCAACCGCGATATAATGCTTGGCGAAACGAGCGCGAAAAAGAGCCGAAACAAAGAGCTAAAAACGCTGATCGGGCGCGCTGAGGTGCTATATGAGGCGATACTGGGTAAAAGCGTCGTTAGCGTCAATGAGTTTTTAAATTTAAAAGAGGGCGACATACTGCGCCTTGACCGCTCGGCAAACGACAAAGCTATCGTCACGATCGATAAAAAAGAGGTATTTTTGGCTGAGGTCGGGCTGCATAGATTTAGAAAATCTATCCGCATAGAAGAGCTAATCAGAAGCGACAAGGACGAGATCAAAAACATCCTCGAGCAGTACGAAGAAGAGCGCAAAGCCAAGCTAATGAGCTACGATCAAGAAAACGAAGAGGATGAGGATAATATATTAGGCGAGGGTGAAGATGATGAATGATTTTTTGAAAATTTTCGTAAATGAAGTAAAGGCTACGATCGAGGGACTAACGGGCAGAACGCCTGAGATAGGCGAGAGAAACGAATACGACGCGCCTAAGCAAGAAGGCATAAAGCCGCCTCTAGCCGTTGCAAACATAGCCGTTAGCGGCGATACGACGGCAAAGATGATACTAGTAGCCACGCCGGTACTGATGAGCGCGATCGGCGAATGGATGCTTGGAGAAGAAGAGATCTCGCGCAACGAAAATCTAAGCGAGGACGAGCTGGATGCCGCTAAAGAGGTGTTTTCAAATATCATGGGCGCATTTTCTACGAGCCTTGGCGCGCAAAAAGGCATGCCGAAGCTAAATTTCGAGGTTGCGAAGGTAAATTTTCTCGACGAGAGCGCAAATTTAGACGTAAGCGCGTTTGAAAAAATCTACATCTACTCCGTAAAAATCGGCGACATCAGCGAGCATATCGCTATCGTGCTTGATTTTTCGTTAGTTAAATTTTTTAACAAAGATCAAAAAGACCCCGCCGCACAGCAAGCAGCTGCTGCAAAAAGCGATCTAAGCGCCGAAGAGATGCGAAATATCGGGCTCATCATGGACGTGCGCCTGCCGCTTCACGTGCGCATCGGCTCTAAAAGAATGCTACTAAAAGACGTGCTCACGATGGATATAGGCTCGGTCATCGAGCTAAATCAGCTCGCAAACGACCCGCTAGAAATTCTAATCAGCGACAAGGTCGTAGCTCTAGGCGAGGTCGTCATCGTGGACGGCAACTTCGGCATCCAGATCACTCAGATCGGCACGAAAAAAGAGCGCCTCGAGCAGCTTAGATAAGGTTAAATTTAGAAATAAGAGGCTAAATTTAGCCTCGCTTTAGCTCGGGCGCGCCTTTTTTCAAATTTGACGGTATTTGCTCAAATTTGAACACAGAACTACGGCGCGTAAATTTAACCCCGCGAGCGCAAATTTAACCGCAAAGAGAAATAATGGATGAAATTTTAAACGATCTGGCCAAATTTAGGGATTTTGCGACTTATAAAAATCCTAGCGTTACGTTTTTCGGCTCGGCTAGATTTGACGAAAACAGCAAATACTGTAAAATGGCTTTTAGCCTCGCAAAAGAGCTTGCCGACGGCGGTTTCGCGGTCGTTAGCGGCGGGGGACCTGGCGTGATGGAGGCTGCGAACAAAGGAGCGTACGAGAGCGGCAAAAGTCCGTCCGTGGGCCTAAATATCGTGCTTCCGTTTGAGCAGGTGACGAACAGATACGCCACGAGCAACTTCGTTTTTTCAAATTTATCCGCTCGCAAATTTGCCCTCATCGAGCGCTCGAGCGCGTTTTTGGTGTTTCCGGGCGGCTTTGGGACGCTTGACGAGCTGTTTGAGATCCTGGTACTCGCGCAAATCGGAGCTAAAAAAACCAAAATTTTCCTCATCGGAAGCGAGTTTTGGGGCAAGCTTGATGATTTCATCAAAACCACGCTGATACGCGAAAAAGCCGTCAGCGAGGAGGATCTGTCGCTTTATACGATCAGTGATGATCTAGACGCCGTGCGAGATGAAATTTTGCGGATTTTAGACTAGGCGAGTGCGCTAAATTTTATAAATTTTGAGGAC